>CAMLFI010000036.1 GCA_946479225.1 uncultured Mucilaginibacter sp.
CATCTGGCGAGATCACAAACTTACCTTATCTGGAAAAAGTAGCAAACATTGCCGATGAGATTATTATGTCAACAGGCATGTGCACTTTAAAAGAAATTGAAGAAGCCATTGATGTTATTAAAGCGATATCTACCAGTAAAATAACCGTTTTACATTGTAACACCGACTACCCCACTCCGTTTGGCGATGTGAATTTATTAGCTATGAATACCATAAAGAATAAGTTTGATGTCGAGATTGGCTACTCTGACCATACCTTGGGTATCGAAGTTCCGGTGGCGGCCGTTGCGTTGGGCGCTAAGGTAATTGAAAAGCATTTTACGCTTGATAAAACAATGACTGGTCCCGATCATGCAGCATCATTGGAACCTGCCGAGCTTACCGCAATGGTTGAAGCCATCAGGAATGTGGAGAAGGCGTTAGGTATTGAGGTAAAGGAACCTAGTAGCTCCGAAAGTAAAAACATTGCTATTGCCCGCAAAAGTATCCACCTAAAAGTAAGTAAGCTGAAAGGCGAAGTTATCACCGAAGACGATATAGAAATGTTAAGGCCGGGCGATGGAATATCGCCTATGAAAATGCGAATGATAATAGGCAAAACTGCAGGAAGCGATCTTGCCGCCGGCTATAAACTAAATTTTAATGATCTGCTATGAAAAGGATAGGCATCTTAACAAGTTCGAGGGCTGATTTTGGTATTTATCTTCCGCTGTTAAAAGCTTTGAAAGAGAACGCCAATTTTCAAACCAGGATCATTGCTTTTGGTACACACTTATCCGCCTTTCACGGTTACACACTTACGCAAATTGAGGAAGCTGGCTTTACTGCCGAGTATAAGATAGAAAGTATGCTTCTTACGGATTCATCCAGCGCAATAGCTACCTCAATGGGTTTAACACTTATTAAATTTGCCGATTTTTGGCAGGAACACGCTGCTGAGTTTGATTTAGTATTTTGCTTGGGTGATAGGTATGAAATGTTTAGCGCGGTAACAGCCGGCATTCCCTTTCAGGTGCAGTTCGCACATTTACATGGCGGCGAAACTACCTTGGGCGCTATTGATAATGTTTTCAGGCATGGTATAACGCTAGCCTCGCGATACCATTTTGTATCAACACCTACTTATGCAACCAGAGTTGAACAAATCATTAACGGTAATAAAAACATTTTTTACGTTGGAGCGCTAGGTTTAGATAATTTAATCGACTTTGATGGTTTAACAATACAACAGTTTGACGAGAAATGGGGTATCGACCTCAGCCGTAAAACTATACTTGTAACATATCATCCAGAAACGGTTGCTTACCAAGATAACGCGGCTAACACGCAGGAGTTCATTAAAGCTATTGAAAAACTAGCGGATTACCAGGTGTTAATCACTATGCCGAATGCGGACACGGCAGGTAGTAGCATAAGGAAAATGATAACAGAAAGATGGTCAAACTCCGATCGTTTCTTTTTGATTGAAAATTTGGGGGCTGTCAGCTATTTTACGGCCATGAAGCATTGTGCTTTTTTGTTGGGCAACACATCCAGTGGAATTATAGAGGCTGCGAGTTTCGGAAAGTTTGTTATCAATATAGGTGATAGGCAAAAAGGCCGCGCAAGCGGTGATAATGTAATACACGTACCTATTAATGCGGATGCTATTTTAAACGCTGTGCATAGCATAAAGGGTAAAGGGCATACTGACACCAGTAATATATATTATAATAATGGCGCAGCGGCTAAAATTATTGAAGCTTTAGAACAAATATAATGTTAGATTATAAAGAACATATTCTGTTGGAAAGTGAAGAAACCAGAACCGCATTACGGTTTTTGGATAAGCTGTCAAGTAGCCTGAGCCGTACGCTCTTTATTATTAATGACGATAATATAATGACTGGTGCCTTAACAGACGGCGATATTCGTCGTGGATTGTTAAACGGATTGGAGATATCACAACCCATTTCAAATTTCATGAATAAATCTTTCAAATTTATTTATGAAAAGGAGAATAATGTGGATGTTATTAAATCTTTCAGAAAAGATAGTTTTCAACTTATTCCTTTATTAGATAAAGAGGGAAAAATAAAGCAGATACTTGACCTTACACAAACACGCACACTATTACCGGCAACTGCTTTGATTATGGCAGGGGGCAAGGGCGAAAGGTTAAAGCCGTTTACTGACGCAGTCCCTAAACCCATGTTAAGGGTGGGCGATAAGCCTATAATTGAACACAATGTTGACCGCCTGATAAGTTACGGTATATCAGACATCTATATAAGTGTTAAATATCTCAAGGATCAAATAATAGATTACTTTGGTGATGGATCATCAAAGGGCGTAAGCATTAAATATATTATTGAAGACGAGCCACTTGGTACTATTGGCGCTTTATCCTTAATTGACGATATTCAATACGAGGACATATTGGTAATGAACTCGGATTTGCTAACTAATATAGATTTCGAGGACTTTTTTAACTATTATCAAAGCCATAATGCAGATATGGCAGTGGCAAGTATACCATATGTAGTGAACATTCCTTACGCCGTTTTGCAAACCGATGATCAGGAGGTAAGATCATTTATTGAAAAACCATCGTATACATATTACTCAAACGGTGGTATATACCTGCTTAAGTTCTTATGGAAGAAAACGCTGCAAAATAATTCTTTCTTCAATGCTACCGACCTAATGAACACAATAATTGATCATGATCAGGCCAGTTTAGTTCATTACCCCCTACTTTGTTATTGGCTTGACATCGGTAAGCACCAGGACTATATGAAGGCTCAAGATGATATTAAGCATCTAACATTTTGATAATTATAACACCCTATAAATAACGTTATGAATGTTCTACTAAATCTATGCATACTTTAATTATTATTCCTGCGCGGGCCGGGTCAAAAGGGTTGCCAGGAAAAAATGTTAAATTACTGGGCAGCAAACCATTAATAGCATATAGCTTGGAGTTTGCGAAAGAAATATGTGGGCCTGACGATGTAATATGCGTGAGCACTAATGACGATGAAGCGCTGTTAGTTGCAGCACATTATGGTATTGAGGTGAGTTTTAAAAGACCTGAATATTTAGCGACCGATGAAGTGGGTACATATGATGTAATAAAGCATGCTTTGACTCATTATGCTGATTTAGGGCAAATTTTCGATAGGGTATTGTTATTGCAGCCAACCTCGCCTTTCAGATCAAAAAAGGATTACGAGGCAATGGTGTCAATATATAATGAAAAATGTGATATGGTTGTCACAGTAAAGCACTCGAAAGAAAATCCTTACTTCACTCTTTTCGAAGAGGTTGATGGATATTTGCAAATAAGTAAGCAAGCAAATTATGAAACCCGGCAAAATTGCCCACCTGTGTATGCATATAACGGTTCAATGTATCTTATAAGTGTAAGCGCTTTAAAAAGGTCCAAATTGTCGGGTTTTAAAACAGTACGTAAGCTATTGGTGTCAAAAGAGCGCAGCGTAGATATTGATACTATGGAGGACTGGATCATCGCAGAGTATTATTTACAACAAAAACAGAAATTAGAATAGGCGCTTTAATAAATTAAAGTTATGCTGTCATTTGATGGACTAACGGTTATTTTGATGTGACTTTGACAATCAAAATGTACTTTTGTGCAAATTTTTGAATAAGTGGATACCGCTGCGGTGTATGGATTGGCCTGAATGAATTTATAATAGGTAGCACCAGCTAAGCTTTAACAAATAAAATGAGTAGTAAAGTTAGAATTATACCACGGCTGGATATTAAAGGGCCTAATTTAGTAAAAGGGATTCATCTGGAGGGGTTGCGAGTATTAGGCAAACCGGATGAGTTTGCTGAATATTATTACCATGAAGGGGCAGATGAACTATTTTTCCAAGATACTGTAGCCAGTTTGTATGATAGAAACAGCCTACACGATATAATATCAAAAACCGCTAAGAAAATATTTATTCCACTTACCGTTGGCGGTGGTTTGAGAAGTATTGATGATATAAAAAATGCATTGCGAGCAGGTGCAGATAAGGTATCGATTAACACGGCAGCCGTAAAAAATCCTTCGTTTATTAAGGAAGCGTCTTTAAAGTTCGGATCATCCACCATTGTAGTAGCTATCGAAGCTATCAAAGAACCAGATGGCAGGTACTTAATTTATACAGATAATGGTCGGGAGTATACCGGCATTGAAGTTGTAAGCTGGGCTAAACAGGTAGAAGAGTTGGGTGCAGGCGAAATTGTAATAACATCTGTGGATAAAGAGGGAACAGGCGAGGGCTTTGACATTCACTTAACAAAAATGGTCGCCGACGCGGTTGGCATACCTGTGATTGCCCACGGCGGCTGCGGCAAACCTGCCGATGTAAGCAACGTAATTTTAAACGCCAATGCGGATGCTGTGTGTGTAGCATCAATCCTGCATTATGATTTTATCACCAAGGTTGCAGCATCGGCGCATACAGAAAAAGAAGGAAATGTTAGCTTTTTAAATAGTGGTAAGGCTTATGGAAAAATTACCCCTTGTACATTATCTGACATCAAAAATGAGTTAAAGGATCTCAACATTCCAGTAAGATTATAATGAGTAAACGAGTAATAATTATAGATTATCAGTTGGGTAATTTGTTTAGCGTAAATCAAGCCCTTATTAATATTGGGCTTGATGTTATTATTACCACAAATCACCACGATATTCAAACTGCTGACGCTATAGTGTTACCTGGTGTTGGTGCGTTTAAAGATGCGATGAGTAATTTAAACGAGATGGGCCTAACTCAGCCGATAAAAGATTTTGTAGCATCGGGAAAGCCATTTCTAGGTATTTGCCTCGGCCTGCAGCTTTTATTTACTCAAAGTGAAGAGTTCGGTTCATCAGAAGGCCTAAATATTATATCCGGGGAGGTGATAAGATTTATAAGTACCGAAACGAACGGTGCAACTGTTAAAGTGCCGCAAATTGCCTGGAACACTATTAACCAACCACGAGGTTTGTCTTGGGAGGATACACCGTTAATGGGTATTAAAGATGGCGAGGATATGTATTTTGTTCATTCCTATTACGTTAAACCGGTTGAAGACACAGTTGTGCTGACGCAAACTACTTATGGCGGATTAACCTATGCATCAAGTGTGCTAAAAGAAAATATTTTTGCTTGCCAGTTTCACCCGGAAAAAAGTGCCGGCGAAGGGCTAAAGCTTTATAAAAACTGGGCAGTTTTAAACAATCTATTATAAAAGCATGATTAACAATAACTTAGAAACATATTACGGATTGCCGCAAGAGGTTAAATTCTGTAAAAAATGCGTAATGAGCAATCAACGTCCCGCATCTGCAGTAGAATTTAAACATACCAAGGATAGCAAAAAAACAACACTTCATTTTGATGAAGATGGGATATGTGACGCTTGTCGTACTGCCGAAACAAAGGAGAGTATTGATTGGGTGAGGCGAGAAGATGAGTTGTTACGCTTATTAGATAAACACCGCAGTAAGGATGGTAGTTATGATTGTCTTGTGCCAGGTAGCGGTGGTAAGGATAGCGCCTACCAATCGCATGTATTGAAATATAAATACGGTATGAATCCATTAACATGTACCTGGCCGCCAATTTTGTATACTGATTATGGATATAAAAACTTTCATAACTGGTTGGATGCGGGTTTTGATAATCTATCATTTAACAGAAATGGCAAAACAATGAAATTGCTAACCAAGCTGTCGATAGAAAACCTGTACCACCCGTTTCAGACCTTCATCTTAGGACAAAAAAACCTTGCGCCTAAAATTGCATCGCGTTATGGTATCTCTTTAATATTTTACGGAGAAAATGAGGCCGAGTATGGTAATCCTATTGCCGACAATGAAACCTCATTAAGAGATAAATCTTATTACAGTTATAAAAACCTGGACGAAGTTTACTTAGGCGGTGTTTCTATAAAAGAATTAAGAGAAAAATACCAAGTACCGTTAAGTGACCTAATGGCATTTTTACCTGCGGATACTTCTGAGCTGGAACGAACAAAAATTGAAGTTCACTACTTGGGTTATTATCTGAGGTGGACACCGCAGGAAGTATATTACTATGCTGTTGAGAATACCGGATTTAAAGCCCGTCCATTTCGCACGCAGGGCACATACAGCAAATACAACAGCATTGACGATAAGATAGACGATTTACATTACTATACTACTCACATTAAATTTGGTATTGGCCGGGCTACTTATGATGCTTCGCAGGAAATACGCAATAAACATTTAACGCGGGAGGATGGTGTAGCTTTAGTTAAAAAGTTTGACGGCGAATTTCCGGATAGGTATTTTAATGAGGTAATGGAATATCTTGGCATAGATCCGGATTATTTTAAAAATGAGTTGGCAGACAAGCACCGGTCACCTCATCTGTGGGTTAAAACTGACGCTGGTGAATGGAAGTTAAGGCATACCGTTGCAGGCGATGGGTACGACGATTAAGTAGAGCGCCCGTATATAGGATATTTGAGATCATTATGCTAATTCGGTAGGTGATTTTTAATTTTTAATATAAAAATGCGATTATTCAAATCATTTTCCATCTACACTATAAGCGCGTTTTTAACACAGGCTGTTAACTTATTGCTAATTCCTGTTTTTACTAACTATCTTACTACCGAAGATTATGGTATTCTATCACTAATAACTACAATAATGAGTTTTATGGCACCATTTATTGTGTTGGGTACAGATGGAGCAATTAGCATAGAATATTATAAAAACACATTTAAAGATTTATCAACCTACATAACATCAAGTTTAACTTTGTCGCTTTTATCATGTTTGATAATTTTTTTTCTATGTTTTATTTTTAATGACGTAATGGCGAAGCAATTCGCAATTCCGGGTATATACATTATATGTGTACCTGTGTTGTGCTTTATGGATACTGTTAAGAACATAAATTTATTGTTTTATCAAATAAAAAGGGAATCGTTTTCATACGCCATGTATAGCCTATCCAACACTTTTTTAAATATCTTGATGGCACTAGTGTTTATAATTGTTTTGCATTATAATTATGAAGGTAGGCTTTACGGGCAGTATGTAGTTGGCATAGCGTATTTCATTGCAGGCTTATACATTTTAAGTAAGCATAAATTGATAGGCATCAGGGTATCAAAAAAAATGATGACAGACGCTTTTCATTACGGGCTGCCACTTGTGCCGCATGCAATAGGATTTATTGTTATAAACCTTGTAGATCGATTGTTTATTTCTCGTTATGTTGGCAATGATAGTTTGGGGATTTATAGTTTAGCTTATACAATTGGTAGTGTTATTATATTAGTAGCCCAAGCTTTTAATAATGCGTGGGTGCCCAGTTTTCTGGAAATTTTATCACAAAATACCGCTGAGGGAAGGATAAAAATAGTGCTAATAACTTATATGTATACCATAGCTTTACTTGTGTTAACTATTGGACTAATTATTATTGCTCCATTTTTATACCAGTTTTTTATCAATAAAAAGTTTCATGATGGTTTATCTATTATTCCCTGGATTGCCTTTAGCTCGTTTTTTTACGGCTGTTATTTGTCATTTACTAACTACATATTTTTTCTCAAAAAAAACAAAATATTTGCATACGTTTCTGTTGTAAATATTTTATTAAACCTATTGTTAAACTATGCGTTAATAAGGCTGTACGGGATTAATGGGGCCGCATACGCCACATTTATTTCGTTTTCAGTATTTGCGTTAATAATCATGGTTATTGCGCTCAAATTATACCCTATGCCATGGTTAAAATTTAAGATGTTAAAAAACAACTTAAAGCAAATGCTTACTTCTTAAACGGCGTGTCAAATAATGTTGTTAAACGGGTGATGCATTCGTATTAAATTACTAAATGATTTTTAATGATCTATTTTCTTATCAATAACGATTATCATTTAAGCCTGGATATGAAGTTGGCCGAGCAACTTCCCGATTTTGAGTTGGGACTAATTCAAATTCCGTACTCATTAAATATTTTAAGTAAAAGCGAGGTTTTTTCCAAAATTTTCACTTATCATCAACGAGTTTATGCATCCTTATATAGGCTGATAATGCGACCTAAAGAAATTCTCAATAGTCTAAAAATTGTAGATAAAGAATTAACAATACGTGCGGATGATATACTTTTAGTACATACGGAGCTAGATGTGTTGAATCAATATGTTATACAAAAGTTCTATAAAGCAAACGCTAAGATATATCTGCTTGAGGATGGCACCGCCACCATGTGTTATTTTAGCACACCACCACAGGCCGCTTCCTTTATGCATAATATCAGGGCATTCATATTAAATTTTTTTTATGGATTTAAATACACAAGCATAAAAAAATATGGAGCTGAAATTCTTCCGGTTATGGATGATAACGTTTTTAACGGAATGATTGTGAGTTTTGGTGACAAAATAGACCGTAAAATCCCACTATACAAACTCCGTCCATTTGATGAGCCAATTGAAGTTAAATTTGATAACGGGGCTATATTTTTTAGCCAACCAGTGTATTTTTGGTTTTGCACAGAACATCAATATATTAAATATATAGACGATCTGATGGCTGTGGCGTATAGATTTGAGCGGTTTTACTTTAAGTTCCACCCGTCAGATACAGAAAACGTTAAACGGGCGGTAACCCGATTGATAAAGGAAAAATACTCTTATATTTTGATAATCATAGAAAACGACATTGCCGAAAAGTTGATCATTAAATACCCGGTTAAGTATGCTATAACTTTTAACTCAACTGCAGTATTCAATTTAATGAACAGAGGTATAGTGCCCATTTTTTTGAATAGTATATTTAGCAACACTTATAACGACTCCTCATTTGTTGTTTTTGACCAGTTTTTACGGTCTATAGGTTGTAAATATCCCATTTCATTATCTGAGGTTAAACCAGGCTTTATTGCATTTGATAATGATTTTGACAATACAGGTTCAATGTTGCTTTCAGATATTTTAAAGCAAGCGTAATGGTAAGTGTAATAACAGTAGTTTGGAATGGGGTCAAAACGATTGAAGAAACAATATTGAGTGTGCTCAGTCAAGA
Source organism: uncultured Mucilaginibacter sp. (assembly GCA_946479225.1). The sequence continues at coordinate 9,080 of CAMLFI010000036.1, forward strand.
TTATCCTGACGTGGAGTATGTAATAATTGATGGGGTTTCAACCGATGGTACTTTAGAGATATTAGCTAAATATGCTGATAAAATAAAATTAATATCTGAACCTGATAAAGGAATTTACGATGCTATGAATAAAGGCATTTTAAATGCCAAAGGCAATTGGGTTTACTTTATGGGATGTGATGATGTATTTTACGATCAATCTGTATTGTCAAAGATATTTTTGCGCCCCGGTTTGGATAAGTATGATTTTGTGTACGGCAGCGTTCAGTTTTTGCATTCGAAATTGACTTATGACGGGGAGTTTGATCACGATAAGTTGTGCAATAGAAGCATTTGTCATCAATCTGTTTTTTACAGAAAAAGTGTATTTGATAGATATGGATATTTTAGCATCGACTACAAAAGCGCATCTGATTACATATTTAATTTAAAGGCTTTTTGCCTGGATATAAGCAAATGGTTATATGTAGATGAAATTGTGACGATATATAATGAAAAAGGCCTAAGCCAGGCGCCGGAGGAAAAATATCTGGATAATAGTTTTGCAATAAGATACGATAATTTCAAAATACTTAACTCAAAGTTTATATTATCCAGGATATTTTGGTCATCTTACTTCAGATACTTTATTAAGCACGATATCCGTACGTCAATTAAATATTTGTTGTTGGTTTTTAAAGATGTAGGCCTTATTAACCTTATTGTAAATTTTTTTATTATTTTGAAAAAACGTTATCGGCAGCCTACAGACGTGTGATATGCAATTTATAAAAAAGCACAAATCATTAATATTGTTGTGGATATGCGTAACAAGCACGGCTCCGTTTATTTTTTATTCATGGCCCTATCATCCGTATAAAATATTAACGTTTGCCTGTTTATTGATAATAGTTATTCAAATGTTGCTTCATAAAGAGCGTAAAATTTTTGATTTCAATTTTTTTTCAATTATTGTAATACAAATAGCTTACTATCTGTTTATAACATTTTATCATAACGATACGTCGTATCTTAACCTTTGTATCCAGTTAATTTCGCTTTTTATACTTATCTCTTACATAAATGGCTTTATTGGGTTTCGGCTCTTTGTAAAATCATACATATATGTAATTATGGGTATGGGTTTTGGTGGTACAATAATATTTTTTCTGCACGCTGTGATAGGAGTGCCACCTTTGTTTTCGGTTCAATATTCGGCCTCGGGCACGTCATATTTCTTATGGCTCACCACAAGCAATGTTTATTTTGATGTGGCTAACATCAGACTGTTAAGGTACTCCGGATTTTTTGATGAGCCAGGCACATTCGCGCTTTTTTCAATATTTGCCATACTGCTCAATAAAATTTATTTCAATAACACTAAGGTTGAAGCATGGCTGATAGCAGTCACTATATTTACTTTATCGTTGGCTTTTTATTTCGTAATGTTTATTTATTTCTTGTTTTTCTATATTAATAAATCAAATGTAAAATATCTATTCATTGCTGTCTTGGCAATAGGGTTTTCATATGTTTATATGAAAAATAATTTATCTAATGATACTGTAAACAAATTATATGAGTTTACTTTTAAACGGTTTGAGTTAAACGATAAAGATGAACTTGCTGATAATAACAGGGCAGATTTAAGCCAGCACGATAAAAATATATTCTACAAATACCCAATTTTAGGCTCGGGTTCTACCCAGGAAGAAATTTACGGATCAAACTTATTCTCCGTATTCGCTCAATACGGCGTAGTAGGTTCTTTATTTTATTATGCTTTTCTGGTTTATTTCCTTCTGCAAATTATAATCGCAGGCGAAAAGCGTGGCTATTTTTATTTTAAAATATTTCTTCTGATACTTTTAAATTTTTACCATAGGCCAGAAATGTCTTCGGTATTTACCTTGCTTATATTTGCCTGTATGATCTATCATATTAAAAATGAACAGCCTTCCTTGCGAAGCGGGGTAAAAACACTAAAATTAAACTAACCACATTTTAATGGATTCACCTAAAATTACAATAGTAACGGCTTCGTTTAATTCTGAAAAGACCATTACAGACACTATTGAATCAATTTTGAACCAGACCTATCATAATATTGAGTATTTGATAATTGACGGAGGATCAACAGATGAAACAATTGAGATAGTGAAAAGATATGAAAACAAATTTCAGGGTCGGTTAACATGGATATCAGAGCGCGATAACGGTATTTATGATGCTTGGAATAAAGCACTAAAATTATATTCAGGCGAGTGGATCTGCTTCGTAGGTAGTGATGATATAATGACGCTCAATGCTGTTGAAAAATATGCCTACGTAATAGCCAACAACCCTGGAGTAAATTTCGTATCATCAAAAACATTACTTGTGCGCTCCGACTTAACACCTATTCGGATAAATGGCAAGCCATGGAGCGAAAATATGAATACCTATAATTGTATTTCGCACGTAGGTTGTATGCATCATAAAAGTTTGTTTTTAAGGAAGGGCGCATTTAATACAGAATATAAAATTGCAGGCGACTATGATTTTTTGTTGAGATGCGCTGATACAATTAATCCGGCATATCTTCCAATTGTGACAGTTACGGTAAGAGATGGTGGAATAAGTGGCAGGAATATAGAACGGGTGGCCAGGGAAACTTTGAATATAAAAGTGCTTAATAAATGTAAAGCTAAATGGAAGTGCGTTTTAGATTATTATATTGCCATTTTGAAGTACTATTTAAGAGTTATGGTTATAAATAAACTTTCGACTGTATATTTAAAAAGAAATCTTTAGATGAGACAATCTATATTTGCCCCCAGCAAAATTAGATCGCTGCTATGAAATTGCTTATCAATGCTTCAACATTAAGTGGAACGGGTGTAACACAGGTGGCTATTTCGTTTATTCAGGAATGTAAACAAATAACCGAGCATACCTACCATATATTAATAAGCAGGCTGGTGGAATCGCAGCTTGATTTAGAAAATTAGGCGCTAAGTTTTATTTTTTATCGTATTGATAGGAGGGGCGAGTGTTTATTAATGGGATATAGTGAG
>CAMLFI010000037.1 GCA_946479225.1 uncultured Mucilaginibacter sp.
CGATACCCCCGTTTCTGTAACGACCCATAAATTACCATGATTGTCTTCAACCATTTGCTTGAACACATTGCTGGCAAATCCATCACTTTTAGAAAACACCTTGAAGGAGTTAGTGCCCTTAACATATTTATTCAATCCATCCTGAGTACATATCCAAACGTTATTATGCGAATCTAAAAACAGATTATGGATATCATTATTACTAATACCGCCGCTCTTTTTGTCGTTAACCATGTAATGGTAAAACTTTTTTGACGTTTGATCGAAGCGGTTTACACCGCCGCCTTCCGTGCCAATCCAGATATTATTTTCAGCGTCTTTTAGCAAGCAATACAAGTGATTGTTGCTTAAGGAATACGGATTATTCTTTTGATTAAAATAATGGGTAAAAGTATTAGTTTGGCTATAATAAATTTTAAGGCCGGCATCAGTTGCCAGCCAATATTCGCCCGGGTTTACTTCTAAAATATCCCGGAATACGTCCTCATTAAAAAAGCTGCCTAGATTGGAATGATGTGAATGATGGATAAATTTACCCGTTTTATCGTTATATTCATCAAAGCCAAATTCTGTAAGGTTCCACAGCTTGCCTTTGGTATCTACGTACAATTTATTAATCGCATTATTGCCGATACTTTGCGAATCGCCGGAATGCAAAAAAGTTGATGATAACTTTTTGTTTAATTGAATAACCGTGAGCCCGTTATTTGTACCTACCCAAACCCCATTATCTTTAACCAATATACTTTTAACGGTACGCTTTGCATCCGCAAAGGGATAGAAGGAAAACTTATATTGCTGCTTATCCAACTTGGTTAAGCCCTCCCTGGAGCATATCCAAATAATACCATTTTTATCCTGCAATAAACCAGCCTGCTGAAAGCTCTTAAAATCATTAATCTGCCGCCAATAGTTGCTTTGGGAGTTAAACCAATAAAAGCCATCACTACCACCCAATACCATTAAATGGTGTCCTAAGTTGAGTATCCTAAAAACTCCTTGATTTTTATTTCCGACAGACGGAAACGAGGTGAATTTACCTGTGCCTGTGTCAAACCTGAACAAACCCTTCCAATAAGTACCTACCCAAATTTTTCCTTCTTCGTCCAGGCAAAGGCTCCAAACATCGTTTGGGTTCTTATCGTTAGCTTTTTGAACTTGCAAATAGTTTACAAATGTTTTTTTTTGCTTATCAAATTTATTTAAACCGCCACTCCAATTGCCAAGCCAAAGATTGTTGTCCCTGTCTTCAATTATTGCATTTACCGATTTCCCTTTTATCGCGTTCGCATCGGTAGGGTTAGGTTGAAAGATCTCGAAACTGTTATTCTTTTCAATAAAGCGGTTAAACCCATCATCGGTACCTATCCAAATATTATTGTCTTTATCAGCCAACAGGCTCCATATTTTATTATTGCTTAAAGATCCTGGTACTTGTTCCTGGTGATTAAATCTTTTAAACCTTTCGGTAAGTGGGTCAAGCAGATTAAGCCCATCCTGAGTTCCCACCCAAATTCTGCCCTTTTTATCCTCAATAATAGTGTTGATGTAGTTATTGGCTAAACTGGTAGTATCGCCGGGAATATTTATAAATACTTTAAAGGCATAACCATCAAAGCGACAGAGGCCATTTTCGGTTCCAACCCAGAGGAATCCATTCTTATCCTTAATTGCGCAGGTTGTACTGTTTGAGGGAAGCCCGTTGTTGGTATTATACGTTTTCGTCGCATAATTCTTAAGTTCAGGAATATTATTGCTTTTGGGTTTTTCAAGCTGAGCGTGTACGATCAGAGGCAATAAAAACGAAATTAAAAACAAAGTAATATTTAATTGCCTCATCCTGGATTATTAAAAATTCGCCGGTAAAGCCGGTTCAATAGTTTCGATCGGTTAATTGGTATATAAAACGAAACAGTAAATATAATCATTATTGACTTGGCTAATACAGCCAATGGCAGGAAGCCGTTCATTTGGAAATGCGGGTTGAAATGGATCGAATCCTGGTAAATTCAGATGGTAGGCGGATTGTTTTTTAATTACCTTGTAATAACTATTAGTTGCCTTGCTTTGAAAGAGAAAAGCACACCACATCCGGTACACTAAAATTTAAAGGGTACGGATCGCCGTACCCTTTAAATTTTATCAATAGGCCTGCGTTGCCCCTGCCCGGAAGACTTAAACTGGCTGGGCGTTAAACCCGTCACACTTTTAAATTGGGCAGATAAATGTGCACTGCTGCTATAACCCATTTTAAACGCGATCTCGTTCAGGTTAAGTTCCCCGTATTCCAGCAGTTCTTTCACTTTGGCTATCTTTTGCTGAATAATAAATTTTTCAATGGTTGTATCTTCCGATTCTGAAAACATCCGGCTGATATAAGTATAGTCTTTATTCAACTGGTCTGATAAATAATCGGAAAAGCTCAAACGCGCATCGGCGAGATCGCTGTAATGCACTTTCTCAATGATGAGGTCTTTTACCCGTTGTGTGATACGATCTTTCTCATTATCGATGAGCTCAAAACCCAGCAGTTTGAGAGCCGAACTGATGGCGCTTAACTGCACGCTATCAGGTTCAGGATGTATTTGTGCACTGCCAAGTGAAATCTCTTCCACCTGGAAGCCGGCATTCTCCAGTTGCTGCCTTACTACCATAATGCAGCGGTCGCAAACCATATTCTTGATCGCTAAATTCATTGCTCGTTCAAATATCGCTATTATTTAAATAAGGTCAGCCTGATAGCCTTTAGCATTTAAGGCAGTAACAACCTGATCTGCTTCCAGTCCATTTGCTGTTTCTATAGTAAGAACCTTGTCAGGTGTAGTGGTATCAACCACCCATTTATCTACGCCTTTTAAATTATCTAAAACAGGCGTTACTGCTGCTATACAACCACCGCATTTTATGGTCGTTTTGAATTTTAAAGTTTCCATTTTTGATTATTATAAATTATTAAAGATTAAGTTTTGAAAATTTAAGCCGTAAACTATTGGTAACAACCGATACTGAACTCAAAGCCATTGCCGCACCGGCAATCATCGGGTTTAGTAAAAATCCATTGATGGGATACAATATGCCCGCTGCAATGGGTATGCCAATCAGGTTATAGATAAACGCCCAGAACAGGTTTTGACGAATGGTGCGAACCGCCAGTTTAGAAAGCCTCAAAGCTTTGGGCACTTGTTGCAAATCTGACGAAACAAGGGTGATCTTAGCCACATCCATTGCAATATCCGACCCTTTACCCATTGCTATGCTTACATCAGCCTGTGCCAACGCCTGGCTGTCATTGATACCATCACCAATCATCGCTACGATCCTGCCCGTAGCTTGCAGTTTTTTAATAAAATCCGCTTTATCTGAGGGCATAGTGTCCGCTTGGAAATGGTCAATACCAGATTCTTTGGCAATGGCGGCGGCAGTTTGCGCATTATCGCCGGTCAACATATATACCTCAATTCCTTGCTTTTTTAACTGGCTGATGGCAGCCGCGGAACCTGATTTGATCGGGTCGGTAATAGCAGCAATAGCTAGCACTGTATGCTGATCGGTAAAATAGATAACTGTTTTTGCCTGGTCTAAAAGCGCATTTACAGTTGCTTTAAATTCCGGTGGTATGGCGATATGGTTCTGTTCAATCAGCTTATGACTTCCCGCAAAATAAATTTTCTCTTCAAAGGTTGCCTCAACACCACGCCCGGTTAAACTATTAAAGCCGGATATCTTTACCGATGTTTTAATCTCGGGTTTAAGGTAAGCTACAATTGCCTCGGCCAGGGGATGTTCTGATTCTTGTTCCATGGCTAAAAATAGAGCCTGTAATTGCGGCAGATCAGCTGATAGTTGTTTTGACCAAATCAGTTCAGAAACCACGGGTTCTCCCCGGGTAATAGTGCCGGTTTTATCTAAAACCACCGCGTTAACCCGGTGGCCTGATTCCAGTCCTTCTGCATCCTTTATCAAAATACCATTCTCCGCTCCTTTGCCTATACCCACCATAATAGCTGTAGGTGTTGCCAGCCCCAAAGAACAGGGACAGGCGATAACCAGTACCGTAACCATAGCAAGCAAGCCTTGTGTTAAAGCATGTTGTCCGCCAAATAATAGCCAGGCACCCAAACTCAATAAAGCGATCAGTATCACAATGGGCACAAAAATACCGGCTATTTTATCCACCAGTTTTTGTACCGGCGCTTTGGAACCTTGAGCGTCCTGTACCAATTGGATGATCTGCGCCAATAAAGTCTCACCGCCAACTTTTTCCGCCGTAAATCTGAAACTTCCTTTTTGATTTAAGGTTCCCGTAAAAACCCTGTCACCTGTTTTCTTTTCCACCGCTACAGGTTCACCGGTGATCATGCTTTCATCCACAAACGAATTACCTTCATCAACTATGCCGTCAACAGGTATTTTTTCGCCCGGCCGCACTAACAAGCGGTTACCAATCTGTACGTCTGCAATGGCAGTTTCCTTATCCCCCTGCGCAGTAACCAGCATAACGGTTTTAGGCTGCAAGCCGATCAGCTTTTTAATAGCCGATGAAGTATTCGATTTTGCGTTTTCTTCCAGCAACTTCCCGAGCATAATAAAAACGATCACCACCGAAGCTGCTTCAAAATAGACATGCGGATGCAAACCCTGCCGGTGCCAGAACTCAGGAAAGAAGGTATTAAATACACTGAACAAAAAGGCTATACCCGTGCTCATCGCGACCAGCGTATCCATATTGGCCCGGCCATGCAGGGTCTGTTTCCAGGCATTAATAAAGAAGTTTTTGCCGGCTATAAAAAGCACAGGAGCGGTTAACACCATCATGATATAATTGGCGTAAGGCAAATCCATAAAAACCATCCCGATCAATACGACGGGTACAGTTAAAATTATCGCCCAGGTAATATTTCGTTTTAACTGCCGGTAATGGCTTTGCTGCGCTTCGGCTTGTTTTTCTTTGCCGCCTACTGTATCAATAATCAAGTCATAACCGACTGATTGAACAGATTGCTGTAAACTCGCAGGTTGAACCAGATCAGGATGAAAAGACACTTTTACGGATTGCGTCGCATAATTAACTTCTGCCTTTTCGACACCTTTTTGTGCGCTTACCATAGATTCTACACTGGCGGCGCAAGCAGCGCAGGTCATTCCGGTAACAGGGAAAGTGAGTGTGGTAATATTGGGTGCTGACATATAAATATTTTTACACCACAAATTTACAGCGGCCTCCCTACCTTCCAGTTACAGGATTCTGTTAAAGGTTTATATAATACTGTCAAATTATTGGGGAACGCCGAAATTTTTCGTTCAAAACCAAGCCCTGGTTTTTGTAACTAAGCCATGCCTCTTGTGCCTATTACATTTTTCTACTCCCCTAACATAAAATAACCCCGACTTGCAATTACTGAATACATATTGGTATATTAGCATTCAACCTCATATAGCGTTAATTAAATTTGCATTTTAATACCGCATATCTATAACCGAACTTACACTTTTTACCATGGATATCGTTACCGACCTTACCGCTGAAGCTATTTCCTATATTACTTTATTTCAGGATATTTTAAAAAGCAATCCGCCTATGGAATTCTCAGGCGATTTGGACAGTCGCGAAGATTGGTCTAAAATTGTTACTGGATATTTTAAAGACAAAACGCTAACGGCAAACCAGGAAGAACAACTGCGTGACCTGGTCTGGCACAGCCCTATCAAGTATGATCCGGGGTTGTTGAAAGAGAGATATGTTGCCATGACAGCTAACCTTATGCAATGGCTCTCTGACAAGGTTGAACCCAAATCTTCCGACCAATCGTTGCTGACATGGTTCAGAACATTGTTCATCAAACAAAATACTGATACAGGCATTTTTCAACCACCATACCAGTGGCGGCAACAAATAAGGGCGGTTTTATATGACACACCAAAAGAGCGAATCGCACTGGCCCAAATACTCAATTATATGCCGGTTCAGATAATACTGGCGCTTTTTGGTAAAGATCAGCCTTCTTACCTCATCCGCCTTTATCAGGTGTATGAGTTTGAGGGAGACAATCTTTTTTCAACGTTTGATAAACAAAAGCATAATGAATTTTGGGATGCAACGGTAAAGGTACACCGTCAAAAACGGCGTTTTTTGGCAACTACGCTGCCTGAGAGTAATAATATACTGGCTGCAGAACAACTTTTGGTTAACGATGGCATGTTGCTTCAGGAACTTAAGTATCGCGAATTTACGCTGCCGTTTGAGACACTGTACCGGGATGAACTGATTGAAGTGGCCGCAGCACGAAAAAAGCGGATGACAGAAGCCGCAATGGTATCCGCTCAGCAAACAGACAAAGAGGCTGCAGGCGTTTTACAGGCCGACAAGGATATTATTGAACATGATGAGGTTTTTGACCCTCTACATCGGGCACAGGATATGAAACTTATGGGTCTGGCATTTTCAGGGGGTGGCATACGCTCAGCTACGTTCAATCTTGGCATCATACAGCGCTTAGCCAGCCTTAACCTGCTACACAGGTTCGATTACGCTTCTACCGTATCGGGTGGTGGCTATATCGGCGCGTGGCTTAACTCATGGATAAAAAGAACAGGCTCTGTTAACAAGGTAAGCGACCGCCTTTGTCCGGACAAGTCTGCCGATCCGCTGGCGGATGAGGTACGGCCCATACGCTGGCTGCGCATGTTCAGCAACTACCTTTCTCCCAACGCATCCATCATGTCGTCTGACGCATGGGCATCCGGCATGACATGGTTCCGCAATACGTTCATCAACCAGGTTGTACTATTGCTTTGTCTGCTTACGGTTTTGCTGTTTATTGACAATATTTATTACTCTTGGGTGGCGCTTGTAACAAATCAAACAAAAGCGCCGTCGCAATTATCAGTAGTTATTGTAACAGGGCTGCTTTTTATTCCGGGGATAGCTTGTGCCGCAATTGCCATGAGCTCGTTTTACCGCACGCCAAAAACGAGTAAACAAACATTTATAAATGAAGTGCGCGAAAAACTGAGGGATTCTTTCCTGTTTTCATTATCAGGTAAAACCCTTACACCGCATTTCCTTGTAATGTGGTCTTGCATTTGCGCGCTCATTGTCAGTTCTTTTGTTGTTAAATATCAGCCTGGAATAAAAAGTTATGATGCATCATTATTTAACTGGATCACTTTTTCAACCTTCGTTGCTTTTCTTGTTGTGGCAATATGGGGGAATTATCATAAGCGTGAAGAACTTAAATTGGCGGGGCTTGCCAATGTTAAAGCCGGAAAAAACAGCATTGTAAGCACAATCAATAACTGGCAAATACTGTTAGCTATTGTACTTTCTTCGGCAGTGGCATCAATAGCATTTACGGCCATGTTAAAGAGTGCCGCCCACCTTCCTGATATTATTTGCATCAGCTGCGCCAAATTGAATACATCATATGAAATATTAGACAAGGTGTCGCCCGCTTCAGTCATCTTTGTAATTGGGGTTCCTCTCATCATGGAGATGTTTGCCATTGCCGTGGTAATACGGATGGCCCTGATGGGAAATCTCTTCCCCGACCATAGAAGAGAATGGTGGGGCCGCGTAGGTGGATATACCCATCGTTTTATTTTAATGTGGATATTGGTAGGCTTTATTACGCTTATTATGCCAAAATTATGGGGCTCTTACGTTCTGCCGGTTGCCTGGGGCGGTTGGTTGGGCGTTATTACGTTTGGCGTAAAAAAAGCATTTGAGGCCCGGGAGGAAACAGCAGAAAAAAATTCTGCTATTTCCTCTATGCTAATAAAAGCGGTACCCTTTATTTTTATGATAGGCGTACTACTTATTGGTGCCTGGCTGCTTCAATACCTTCATCCGCTCAGCGCGGTTATTAACGAGTGGTTAGCTGATACCGGCATATTACCCGCCAGCTATTTTTCCAGAAGCAGAGTCGTTAACCTAGGAGATGTGCTTTTAACGCTGATATTTTTAGTGCTTACTTTATTATTAAGTTGGCGGGTTGGCGTAAACGAGTTCTCTTTACATCACTTTTATAGAAACAGGCTGATAAGGGCCTTCCTTGGTGCCACCCGCACCCGCGAGGACAGGATAAAAACGGCCAATCCCTTTACCGGATTTGATACCAACGATGATGTGCTTCTCAAATCAATGTGCACTAAGGAGGGTTATTTTGGCCCCTTCCCTATTATTAACGCCGCACTTAACGCTACCGTAGTATCAGCATTGGATCGCCAGGATCGTATGGCAGAATCATTCATTTTTTCTCCGCTTTATTGCGGATTTGATTTTAGCCCCACGCGTTCATCTACATATAATATAGATTCTATTTATGAGTACGGATACCGGCAGACAGATAAATACGCCAACGAGAACGGCGGCCCCACCCTTGGTACCGCAATGGCAATTTCGGGTGCGGCTATAAATCCTAATTGGGGTTACCATTCTTCACCTGCGATGGCATTTCTGCTTACGCTGTTTAACGTAAGGCTTGGTTGGTGGATGGGAAACCCGCGTTTGAAGAAGTGGAAGAACTCCGACCCAAAACTCGGGCTGGTTTATCTTATGCGCGACCTGCTCGGAAAGTCAGATATTAACATGAATTATGTATGTCTTTCGGACGGCGGGCATTTTGATAATATGGGTTTATACGAACTTATCCGCCGGCGTTGCCACTATATCATACTCGGCGATGGTGAGCAAGACGTGAAAGGCACCTGTGAAGGACTGGCGAATGCTATAAGGAGGTGCCGCATAGACTTTGGAGTTGAAATAAACGTTTTGCCGACAGGTGATGATGAAACCGATAAGCAACCCACTAAAACTCATATAACCTACTTCTCAATCAAATATCCGGGCTCTAAAACAAAAGGTAAACTTATCTATATAAAAGCAGGACTAACAGGTGATGAGACCGTTGATATAAAAGAATACGCGGCTGCAAATCCGGATTTTCCACAACAATCAACTAATGATCAGTTTTTTGACGAGGCACAATTTGAAAGTTACCGTAAACTCGGTTTTCATTCAATAAGAGATGAAAACGAACTGGACCTGCCCTAATAAGCGTTGTTTAAAAGCAGCGCTTATTTTGCGGAATTTACAACAGCACCTTGTAACAGTTATTGATTGACTTTGTCAGTCACAGCAAAAATTCCTAACGAATAAGTCTGTTGCAAAGTGTTGCATGTTGCGACATCTGATATCTGCAATAGACTGATAATCAAAAATTTGCAAAAAAAGGATGTCGCACTTTGTTGCAGCTGTTGCATATATTTTTGCAACACCCTTTTTATTAATATGTATCCCTACCCTACCTGTGATTGCGCGTCAATCACCGCAATATTTACCATGTTAACTATCTCTCTTACGGTACTTCCCATTTGCAATACATGCACCGGCTTATTAAGGCCCAACAAAATAGGTCCGATAGCCTCGGCCTCGCCCAACTCCTGTAGTATCTTATAAGCAACATTTCCCGACTCCAGGTTAGGGAATACAAGCGTATTTGCCGGTGCATCTTTCAACGTACTAAAATCAAAATTCTCTTCAAGTAGTTTAGGATTAAGTGCAAAGTTTACCTGCATTTCTCCGTCTATAACTATATCAGGATATTTCTCGCGTATAACACGCACCACCTCTGCCGTTTTTTCCGGGATCTTGCCGTCAGTAGAACCGAAGTTAGAATAGGATATAATAGCGATACGGGGCTCTACATTGAATTTTTTCACCGCGTCGTTAACCAGTACAGTAATATCGACTAACTCGTCTACAGAAGGATCTTTGTTGATACTGGTATCGCCCAAAAATATGGGGCCACGTTTGGTCAACATCATATAAATACCTGCTACCCTTTTTACCGATGGCTTGGTGCCTATTATTTGCAAGGCAGGTTTCACGGTTACTGCATAATCCATTGTGATACCCGATATAAGCGCATCAGCATCGCCAAACTGAACCATTGAGGCACCGAAATAGTTACGGTCCAGGATCAATTTGTTTGCCTGCTTTCTGCTCATGCCCTTGCGTTGCCTTTTTCTGTATAGAAACTCAGCATATTGCTTCAATTTCTCTGTTTCCAGAGCAGGCTCAAATATTTGCACATCGTCCAGATCAAGGTTATTCTCATTCATCAATGCCTGGATCCGTTCTTTATTTCCCAGCAGGATAGGTATAGCGATACCTTCATCCTTAACAATTTGGGCAGCTTTTAATATCTTATAGTTATCCGCTTCGGCAAAAACAACCCGTTTAGGGGCCGATTTGGCTTTATTGGTCAACGCCCGCAGCATCACATTTTCTACCCCCATACGCTGGTGCAGCTCTTCCTCGTACGCATCCCAATCAGTAATTACCTTTCTGGCTACGCCTGATGCAATTGCTGCTTTTGCCACCGCCGGCGACACCGTGCTTATCAGCCGCGGGTCCATTGGTTTAGGAATGATGTATTCCTTGCCAAAAGTTAAATGCTTAACATTATACGCCTGGGTAACAGATTCGGGTACCGGTTTTTTAACCAGTTCAGCAATGGCATATACAGCCGCTATCTTCATTTCTTCATTAATGGCCCTGGCTCTAACGTCTAAAGCCCCTCTGAAGATGAAGGGGAAACCTAAAACATTGTTAACCTGGTTCGGAAAATCAGATCGGCCGGTTGCCATAATTACATCATCGCGGGTGCGCACAGCAAGGTCATAAGCAATTTCCGGATCCGGATTAGCCATAGCAAATACGATAGGATTAGCCGCCATAGAAAGCAGCATTTCCGGACTAAATGTATTGGCGCTCGACAGGCCTATAAATACATCGGCATCTTTAATAGCTTCATCTAATGTGTTTAAGCTAGTGCCGGTTGTAGCAAATTCTGCTTTTATAGGTTCTAGGTCTGCTCTATCGGCGCGGATCACCCCTTTCCTATCCAGCATTACAATATTCTCTTTCTTTGCGCCCACGCTCAGGTAAAGACGTGCGCATGATATCGCAGCCGCACCTGCACCGTTTATAACGATCTTTACTTTGCTGATATCTTTTTCCTGGATCTCGCAGGCATTGATCAAAGCAGCAGATGAAATTATGGCCGTTCCGTGCTGGTCGTCATGCATCACCGGGATATTCATCTCGGCTTTTAGCCTTCTCTCTATTTCAAAGCATTCAGGTGCCTTAATATCTTCCAGGTTTATACCGCCGAAGGTAGGTTCTAGTATTTTAACAGTATTAACAAACTCATCAATATTTTTGGTATCTAACTCAAGGTCAAACACATCAATGTCGGCAAATATCTTAAACAACAACCCTTTACCTTCCATTACCGGCTTACCGGCCTGCGCGCCTATATCGCCCAAACCTAGCACAGCAGTACCGTTACTTATTACAGCAACGAGGTTCCCTTTAGCAGTATATTTATAAGCGTCCTCTTCATTTTCTGCTATTCTTAAACAGGGCTCGGCCACCCCGGGAGAATATGCAAGCGAAAGATCGCGTTGTGTTCTGTAAGGCTTAGTTGGGATGACCTCTATCTTACCCGGCCTGCCCATAGCATGGTAGTCCAGCGCGTCGGTCGTTTTGTTATTGTCAGTCATAAAGTGGTTATGGTTGATTTAATTTTCAGTCAGCTTTAAAAAGGGAAATCTACAAATTATTGCCATTACTTAGGTTGCTGTTTAAGAAAATAGCGTGAATTACCGTATTTCTTACGAATACGATCAGCGCACTACTAATAACCAAAGCTGAAACTATTTGCTTAATAGATAAAACTGCCATCGCCCCGGCGCTGTAAAACTCTGCCACCGCGCTCCGGCCTTCCGCTCCATTTTTGCAGATTTAACCGCAACCCAAACAGAAAATATCTGCTTAATGCGTTGGAGAGCGTATTGGTTACCGCCTGTGAGGTTACCGTTTGTTGAACAAAATTGTTTTGATGCAGCAAATCAAAAGCATTAAAGGTTAGCACCAGGTTTCTGCGTGCAAAAAACTCTTTCTCAAAACCGGCATTGATAATAAGCGGACTGGTGTTATAAGTGCCTAACCCTGTAACATAACTTTTGGACACCCTGTAGTTAACCTGGAAGGTTTTAAAGAAATACA
>CAMLFI010000038.1 GCA_946479225.1 uncultured Mucilaginibacter sp.
CCATACCACGACGGATATCAGTTTTTTCAATACCACGTAACAATAAACCTACGTTGTCACCAGCTTCGCCACGATCAAGGATCTTGCGGAACATCTCAACACCTGTTACGGTTGATTTTAAGTTCTCAGCACCCATACCTAATATATCAACCTGCTCACCAGAGTTGATTACACCACGCTCAATACGACCAGTTGCAACAGTACCACGACCAGTGATCGAGAATACGTCTTCAACTGGCATCAAGAATGGAAGATCAGTTAAACGTGGAGGGATTGGGATGTAGCTATCTACAGCATCCATTAACTCCATAATTTTACCAACCCATTTTGGATCGCCATTTAAGCCACCCAAAGCAGAACCTTGGATAACCGGGATATCATCACCAGGGAAATCATAGAATGAAAGTAGCTCACGGATCTCCATCTCTACTAACTCTAATAATTCCGGATCATCAACCATGTCAACTTTGTTCATAAACACAACCAATGAAGGTACACCTACCTGACGAGCCAATAGGATGTGCTCGCGGGTTTGAGGCATTGGGCCGTCTGTAGCAGCAACCACAATGATAGCACCGTCCATTTGAGCAGCACCTGTAACCATGTTTTTCACATAATCCGCGTGACCTGGACAGTCAACGTGTGCATAGTGACGGTTAGCAGTTGAGTACTCAACGTGTGCTGTGTTAATAGTGATACCACGTTCTTTTTCTTCAGGAGCTGAGTCGATTGAATCAAATGAACGAGCTTCTGATAAACCTGCGTCAGCTAATACTTTAGTGATAGCTGCGGTCAAGGTAGTTTTGCCGTGGTCAACGTGACCGATAGTGCCGATGTTTAAGTGCGGCTTACTGCGGTCAAACTTTTCTTTTGCCATGATTTATTTATTTTTGTAGGTTAATTTATATTTAAAACAATTACTTATTTATACTTTAATAAGTTGAGCCAACAATGGGATTTGAACCCATGACCTCTTCCTTACCAAGGAAGTGCTCTACCCCTGAGCTACGTCGGCTAATTTCGATTTCGGATGTTTGATTTCGGATTTACCTATCAATTCATCTTTGTTCTAATCGTCAAAATGCCAAATCCGAAATCGAAATTCCGCAATCCGACATTTTATTGAGCGGAAGAAGAGGTTCGAACTCTCGACCTATAGCTTGGAAGGCTATCGCTCTACCAACTGAGCTACTTCCGCTTTTTTAATTAATGATTTATTGAATTACCGAATTACTGATTGCTTAATCAATAATTCAATAACTCAATAATTCAATCATCCCTAGTGGGGGGAGAAGGATTCGAACCTTCGTAGCCGAAGCAACGGATTTACAGTCCGTCCCATTTGACCGCTCTGGTATCCCCCCAAGTTTATTTCGGATTTCGGATTTACAATTTCGGATTTACCTTTTGACAGGATACATCCGAAATCGAAATTTCGAAATTCGAAATCAAACTGAGCCTCCTATCGGGATCGAACCAATGACCTACTGATTACAAGTCAGTCGCTCTACCAGCTGAGCTAAGGAGGCTTATTTTACCTATTTTGTTTGGTTTGCTTGCGCAAACTCCGCGAAAACCTTTCGGTCAATTATCCAGGTTAATAATTTTTATTTTAAAGAACCGTTTCCTTATTTCAAAAGAGGCGATATATGCCTTTCTGAAAGGGATTGCAAATTTACACATTTTTGCCGCCGTACAAAATTTTTCTTTAAAAAAAATCGGGGCGGTTTTGAGCCCGCAATGTTAGGCAAATTTTATTGATTTTTTGGCTATAAATGAGCCCGGAAACGCATTTGCAGAAAGTATATTTCAAACCGTTGATGCGCAGTAGTTTGCATAATGCCGCGCTTGTACCTTTATAAAAATGCGCGGCGCAAATCTCTTCTCAGCCTCAAGCAACGGTGGTTTATTCAATGGTCTAGTGCTATTACTATATTATATAGCCCCTAAATATTATCTGTACAATCAATATTTAGTTTAAACCCGAAACATGCACTGTTTAGTAAACACATTTAAATAGCGGCATAATTCCCTTTTATCACGTGCTTGTAATCTTCGGCGGTGGTTACCAGTGTATTGCTTAAGGTTAAACGTAACCAGGCTAAAGCGGGCGTGGTTGTTGCCTATTGGCGCATGTTGAGCACAAGCCCAACATAATTTATTACATATATAATGAAACTTAATTTTACTAGATCTCTCATGGTCCTTTCATTAATCGGATCAACAAGCGCGCTATTTGCACAAGGTTACTCAGACACTACCAAACGTTTCGACAAGAAAAACTTCCGCACATGGTCAATTGGCCTGCATGGCGGTATGTTAACGCACTACACACCGTTCAACGCCCAAAACAATGGCGATTTTGCCACCCCGCAAGAAACATGGGGATATGGTGGTTACATTAAAAAGCAAATTTTACCCGGCTTTGGTATCCAGGCCGATTTCCTGGCAGGTACCGTTCAGGGCTCGCGCTCAAACGCGTTACCGGCGGGATCTACTGCGCAGGATAACAGCAGTTTTAAAAGCAGCATACAATGGTCGGGCGCGGTAAGCGCTAACGTTACGTTAGCCAACCTAAGTATTAATCAAAAAAGAAGTGTATTGTCGCCTTACTTTACTTCAGGTGTTGGCCTTATGTCGTCAAGCGCGAATGTTAAAAACACGCCGGGTGGTAATAACACCACTTACGACGAAAGTCTTTTTATACCTGTTGGTGCCGGCGTTAAGTTTGGCGTAGCCAGGGGTATTAATATTGATTTGGGTTATACCGTTAGCTTTGTTAAATCGAACAGGTTTGACGGTTACATCAGCGGCACAAGCGATAGATTCTCGTATGCTCATGCAGGTATTGAAATTGCTTTAGGAAAAAAGAAATCTCCACAATTGCAAAACTACAGTGCCCTTGCTGCCCTGCGTGAAGAAAGCGCTGCAGAAAGTGCAGAACTAAGAGCGAGACTGGTTACTGCCGAGCAACAACGCATGGCTGAAGAGCAGGCAAGGTTGGCTTTGGCACAACAATATACCCGCGAAATGAGTGATGATGATGCCGACGGTGTAGCTAATAAATTTGACAAATGCGCAGGCACAGCTGCAGGTACTACAGTTGATGGTGCAGGTTGTCCGTTAAAAGTTCCGGCGCCGGTTGTTGTTACTAAAGAACGGGTAATTGTTACCGAAAGTGATCGCAGGGTTGTTGGCGATGCCATTAAGAACCTTGAGTTCGATTTAGGTAAAGCTACCATCAAAGCAACATCATACCCTACATTAAACCGTGTTGCCGATCTGTTAAAAGAGAAAAGCTTCAGCTTAAAATTAGCCGGCCATACAGACAACACCGGCTCAATGGCTTTAAACATGGGCTTATCAAAAGACCGTGCAGAAGCTGTTAAAGCATATCTGGTATCGCAGGGTGCAAATGCATCATTAATTGAAGCAACCGGTTATGGTCCAAATCAGCCAATTGCAACTAATAAAACAGCAGCTGGTCGCCAACAAAACCGTAGGGTTGAGTTTTCTTTGAACTAATACCGAAAACAGGTTTAATAGCATCTATAAAAACAAAAGCCGCGCCTTATACAGGTAGCGGCTTCGTTTTTTTAAACAGGTTCAGGTAATTAACTGTTTTGGAAGCCCAAAAGCTCCCCGGTGATCTTTTCTTTTTGAGCTGATTCTAAAAAATTAGCCGGGATATCCTCCCGACTAACATTTTCAATCGAACACTGTATAATGCATAGCATTATGGTTGGCGATCCGATTTTATACCCCTATGTAAAAACCCAAATCGTCAACATTTCAAACATAATCAAAGCGGGATACTAACCCATACGTATAAGTACGTATTTTGATACGTACTTACACGCATCCATCCTTAGTTAGTCTTTTGATAGGTCTTTATAAATCGCGGTTTTCAATCCCCTCTGTCACTCTAAATACATCAGGATACATCATAGCGGCTCTTAAAATAAAACTCACCGAGTCTGTAACCCATATACCTCCGTTTAATGCTAATTTAAGCACCTCTGGAGCGGGCTTTAGCACTATCTGTATATCTTCTGTATCCTCCAGTTGCTGCACCGAGTTAAATTCAGCATTAAACATAATGAACCCGTAGGTTACCTGTTTCAGTTTGGTGGGATTGATGGCAATTTTACCAAGAGAGATAAGCTGCTCAGCGGTAGTTTTTATCCCCGTCTCTTCCTCCAACTCATTTAAAGCGGATTGTGTGAGTGATGTATCTTTTTGCTGCATACCGCCAGGGAGTTCCAACACCACCTCGCCGAGGCCATGCTTGTATTGCTTCACCAATACCACATCGTTCTGTTTTGTAATGGCCAAAACCTGTACAACATCGCCCAGTTTAGAGAAATAGTAGTCGTAAACGTTGTTATTTGCAAGCTTTACCTTCTGTTTTGTAACAGGGAACCAGTGGCTCGGCGATACGTCCTGCTCTTCAAGTACGGTCCACTTTTGTATATTTTTATCAGTCATATAATGTCATAATAAGCATAAAATCTTGCTCCGCTCGATAGTTGTTTTCACAACAATTTGATAATAAGCACATTAACCCAACTCCACAGCTAAATTTCCTGACGAATAAGTAGTTTCACTTTGTTCCGCTTAAAAAATTAACTATTTAATAATCAAATCTTTACAAAAGCCCTTGCTCCGCTTTGTTCCGTTTGTTTCACCCTCGCAAGCGGAGCAAACGTTAATGTGTTAGGGCAGCATGCTAATTTACACATCTGCTTAACAGATGCAAATCAGACTTCCCTACTTTTCCTGCATCGCTACTTCCCTACTTCCCGTCTAAATCCTATCTTTGCCGATTATCATTCTGAATTAATGAAGATATCATATAATTGGCTTAAAGATTTCATCCAAACCGACAAAACTCCGCAGGAGATCTCAACCATATTAACCGGAACCGGCCTCGAAGTAGAAAGCCTGGAGAAAATGCAGGCTGTTCCCGGAGGACTGGAAGGGCTGGTAATCGGCTACGTAAAAGAGCGCGCCCAGCACCCCAACGCCGACAGGCTGAGCATTACCAAAGTTGACGTAGGTGCTGGCACCGATCTGCAAATTGTTTGCGGAGCCGCCAATGTAGCCGCAGGCCAGAAGGTGGTGGTGGCCACGGTAGGCACTACCGTTCACCCAACTACAGGCGAACCCTTTGCTATTAATAAGTCAAAGATAAGAGGCGAGGTATCTGAAGGGATGATCTGCGCCGAAGACGAGATAGGTTTAGGAACCGACCATGCAGGTATTATGGTTTTAGCCGAAGATGCCGTAGTGGGCACGCCTGCCAAGGAGTATTTTAAGCTGAACGACGACTACATGTTCGAGATCGGTTTAACCCCTAACCGTGCTGATGCAACCTCGCATTTAGGTACCGCGCGCGATATAGCCGCCTTTCTTAAAATAGCTATTATAAAGCCTGATGTATCTGCCTTTAAGGTGGACAACACAAGTCGCGTTATTGAGGTTGAGGTTGAGAATACAGCAGCAAGTCCGCGTTATACCGGTTTAACTATTTCGGGTATTGAGGTTAAAGAGTCGCCGCAGTGGTTAAAGGAGCGCCTGGCCGTTATTGGTGTAAGGGCAATCAATAATATTGTTGATGTTACCAACTATGTACTCCACGAATTAGGTCAGCCCCTGCATGCTTTTGATGCTGATGCCATTAAAGGCGGCAAAGTAATTGTTAAAAACTGCGCCGAAGGCACGTTGTTTAAAACATTGGACGATGTAGAGCGCAAGCTATCTGCCGATGACCTGATGATCTGCAACACGGAAACCCCTATGTGTATTGCGGGTGTTTTTGGTGGGATAGATTCGGGTGTAACGGCAGGCACAACCAGTATATTTTTAGAAAGCGCATACTTCAATTCGGTTTCAGTTCGTAAAACCGCCAAACGGCACGGACTGAAAACTGATGCCTCGTTCCGCTTTGAACGCGGTACCGATCCAGATATGCCTGTATTTGCTTTGAAACGTGCTGCATTGTTAATTAAAGAAGTTGCCGGTGGCAGTATCTCATCACACATTATAGATCTTTACCCTAATCCTGTTCAACCCTTCGCGGTTGAATTGCCTTATAAAAATGTGGATAGACTGATCGGTCAGCTAATTCCCCATGAGGAAATCAAGGCCATTGTTACAGGCTTGGAGATGCAGATAGTTAACGAAACTGCCGAAGGCTTATCGTTGCTTATACCTCCTTACCGGGTTGATGTTACCCGCGATGTAGATGTAATTGAAGATATACTGCGGATTTATGGCTATAATAATATTCACATTCCCACTCAAGTACGGGCATCATTAAGTACTTCGCAGCGTCCCGAAAAAGATACAGTACAAAACCTGTTAAGCGATTTGCTTACTGCAAATGGCTTTAATGAGATACTATCCAATTCACTTACCAAATCGGCTTATTCTAGTGATTTGGATTCGGCGGTGAAGATATTGAATCCATTAAGCTCTGATTTGGATGTGATGCGTCAAACTATGCTATTTTCGGGTTTAGAGGCTATTGCTTATAATCAGAACCGCCAGGCTGCTGATTTGAAGTTTTATGAGTTTGGTAAAGTATATAGTGTAAAAGAGGATAAATATATAGAGAGCCAGCGGTTTGCAATATTCATGACAGGTGATGCAACAGCCGCCGGCTGGAACCAAAAGGCAAAGGCTTCATCGTTCTATAATTTAAAAGCGATTGTTGATGGGATTCTAAAAAAATTAAACATTGCAGATATCACTTTGGAGGATTGTACCTGCAAAAAAATGTCATACGGCTTGAATTACATCAAAAACGGAAAAGCATTGGTTAAATTTGGCGCTGTAGGGAAAGATGCTTTGAAGAAAACCGACATAGACCGCGAAGTTTTTTATGCTGATTTCAGTTTCGACCAGATAATGCAAGTTGTTAAAAAGAACAAGATTGTATATCAGGAAATTTCCAAATTCCCGGCAGTTAAACGCGATCTGTCAATGCTGGTTGATAAAAATATCACGTTTGATCAGTTAAGACGGATAGCTCAACGCACAGAACGCAAGCTTTTGCAGGATGTAGATATTTTCGACGTTTACGAAGGCGACAAGCTTCCGGCAGGAAAAAAATCGTACGCACTGAGCTTTGTATTGCAGGATGCAGAAAAAACACTGACCGACAAAACCATTGACAGCGTTATGCAAAAAATTATGTATAACTTAGAGAAGGAAGCCGGGGCGGAGATACGTAAGTAATTATTGAGGGACTGAATTATTGAATTACTGATCCTGCGTATTCAATAATTTAAAACATCAATAAAACATACACATTAAATCAATAATTCAGTAATTCAATAAATCAACAATTAGTGAGCACTGCCGCAACTTTAGATAAGGTAATCAGCAAAGCCGAGAGGTTAATAGAGCTGTGCACTGCTTTGCAGGAGGAAAACGACTTGTTGAAATTAGAGAATGAATCCCTATCGGTAGCGTTGGATGCCAGCAAAAATAAGACAAAAGAGCTCGACGAAAAGTTGAGAGCTTTGAAGTTAGCCAAGTCATTTTCAGAAACAAATGAAAAAAGTGTTGACATTAAACAAAAAATTAACGAATTTGTGCAGGAAATAGACAAGTGTATTGTATTACTGAAAAAGTAGTGCAGAAAGTGAACAAGCTCAAATGGGAGAAATCTCAATAAAAATAAATATTGCTGACAGAGTTTACCCCTTAAAGGTGAACATGGAAGAGGAAGAAATAATACGTAGGGCAGCTAAGTTAATAAACGACCGTATAAAAGAATATCAGGAAAATTACGCGGTTAGAGATAAGCAGGATCTGCTTGCTATGAGTGTGTTGCATTACGCCACATCATCATTAAAAGCAGAAAAAAAGGTTACCGTTGAAGATACAGAGGTAGCCGAAAAAACTTATCAGTTAGACAAATTGCTGAACGACTTTTTTTCAAAGCAGTAACGTTCTTTAAAATAAGCTAAAAGGAGAAAGCATAAAGCTCAAAGCAACTGTCGGTTAGCTTTCGGCTTTGGTCTTTCAGCTTTAAGCTTGCAACAGAGCAATTAAGATTTAACCGCGGTTAAATTTTGAGTTCACTATTGAAAACTTAACACTTCAATATCTAAGGATCAAGGAGGGCATGCGTTACTACAATGTATTAGCGGTAACCCATGGTCCCAAAGTATCTGCATGAAGTTTTTCAAATACATGAGCTTGAAGTTTAATCGCGGTTTTTTTATTTATATAACCTAAAACAAAGAATGACCAATATTTTATATGTAATTATCGGGTTGCTGATAGGCGTCCCGACAGGTATCGTTGTAGGGCGGTTCCTGCTGAGAAAGCTTTTTAAAGATCAGGAAGCGGCAGCTCAGCTAAAAGTTAAAAAGATTTTGAGAGATGGCGAGAATGACGCGGAGATATTAAGAAAGAATAAATTGCTAGAGGCTAAAGAGCGTTTTCTACAAATGAAAGCCGAGCACGAGCAGGAGATAAATGCCAAAAACAACGAGATCAATCAGCGTGAGAATGGCGTTAAACAAAAAGAACAATCGTACAACCAGCGTTTGGAGAACCTTACCCGTAAGGAGAACGAACTGGATAACACCCGTAAAAACCTGGAGCGCCAAACCGAGATAGTGGTTAAGAAACAGGAAGAGGTTGACGTGTTAAAGAATCAGCATGTACAGCAACTGGAAACTATTGCAGGTATATCCGCAGAAGAAGCAAAAGATCAATTGGTTGAAAACCTGCGCGAGGATGCCCGTAGCAAAGCGATGGCCCAGATAAAAGATATTGTTGACGAAGCCAAGCTAACTGCTACCAAAGAAGCCAAAAAGATAGTTATCCAAACTATACAGCGTACAGCTACCGAGGCTGCTATTGAGAACACGGTATCTATCTTTAATATAGAGAACGACGAGATCAAGGGCCGTATCATCGGTCGTGAGGGACGTAATATCCGTGCGCTTGAGGCAGCAACCGGTATTGAAATTATTGTGGATGATACGCCTGAGGCAATTATCCTTTCGGGATTTGACCCCGTGCGCCGCGAGATAGCCCGTTTGGCTATGCACCGTTTGGTTACCGACGGACGTATTCACCCGGCCCGTATTGAAGAAGTGGTTGCCAAAACCCGCAAGCAGATAGAAGAAGAGATTGTTGAGATCGGCGAACGTACAGTTATAGATTTAGGCATCAGCGGACTTCACCCTGAACTGATCAGAATGGTTGGCCGTATGCGCTACCGTTCATCATACGGACAGAACCTGTTACAGCACTCGCGCGAGGTGGCTAACTTCTGTGCTACTATGGCGGCTGAGCTGGGACTGAACGTTAAATTGGCTAAACGTGCAGGTTTACTACACGATATTGGTAAAGTGCCTGATGATAACCCGGAATTGCCACACGCAATTTTAGGTATGCAGTTGGCCGAGAAATATAAAGAACACCCTGAAGTGTGTAACGCCATTGGTGCTCACCACGACGAGGTGGAGATGACCTCTATGTTATCGCCGATTATTCAGGTTTGTGATGCTATATCGGGTGCGCGCCCTGGTGCGCGCCGCGAGGTGGTAGAGAGCTATATCAAGCGTTTAAAGGAGCTGGAAGAATTGGCAATGTCCTACCCTGGCGTTGAGAAAACCTTCGCTATACAGGCTGGTCGAGAGTTGCGCGTGGTGGTGGAAAGTGAAAAGATAAGCGACGCCCAGTCAGAAACGTTAGCGGCCGATATCTCTAACCGCATCCAAACTGAAATGACCTATCCGGGTCAGATCAAAGTTACGGTGATCAGGGAAACCCGTTCTGTAGCATTTGCTAAGTAAGAATAATTAATTATGTTATGCTGAACATGTTTTAGCGTCTCACCGTAAGTGAGATGTCGAAGCAAGTTCGGCATTACGTCTTTTATAGGCTTTATGAAAAATCAACCCAAAGCTAAACAGCCGCAAATTGAGAAGCGCCCGGTGGACGTTCTGCTGGATGAGTACACCTCATTTCATACCAATCCCACCAATCGCATTATTAATTATTTCTGCATACCGTTGGTTAGCTTTGGTATACTGGCGTTCGTATGGTCCATCCCCTTCCCGCAACTTGAGTTTTTGGGTAAGAACCAAACCTTCGTCAACTGGGCTTCGTTTGTGGTGGCGTTTTCTCTTTATTATTATCTGCGACTGTCACCAATGCTGTCTTACCTGATGCTATTTTGCCTGGGCGTCTTTAGCTACGTAATTGTGTCATTAGAGCAGAATTTCGTATTGGCGCAGATCGGGTTGATACTTTTTGTAATAGGGAACATTGGGCAACTGATAGGCTATAAAAAAGAAGGCCGCAGACCCATCTTCGCGCAGGATTTTAAATTTATGCTGATAGGCCCGATGTGGCTTTTTGGTTTGATCTTAAAAAAGTTCAAGATCAAATACTAAACACAAATCTCCAATTTCCCAGTCCACTCCGGTGTTCCAAAAAATATAAAGCATCTAAAAAACTGTAAATGCGTTGACGGTATTAAATACTTGATTTTTAATACTTTATTGTTTTTAGGTGGAACAGTTTGGAACACTTTGAAACTACTTATAAGTCAGGAAATTTAGCTGTGGGTAGCATTTAATAAGCTGTTTTTCAAGTGCTTGTGGGGTTTTAAAAAATATCTTCCTTTTTGGAACAGTTTGGAACACCCCACGGTTGGTTTTGGAACACTACCTCCCTCGCTCCAAATTAATCCAACATCGCCAGCAACTCATCATCGCTAATAATAGGAATATTAAGCTTCTGCGCTTTCTCCAGTTTTGATGGCCCCATATTATCACCGGCCACCAGGTAGTTAAGTTTGGCTGATATACTGCTCAATATTTTGCCGCCGTTTTGCTCAATAATATCCTTTAACTCATCGCGCGAGAATTTCTCAAACACGCCCGAAATAATAAAGCTCTTGCCGGCAAATTTATCGCTTGCCAGGGTAACTTCTTTCTCTTCCACCACAAACTGCAAACCTGCCGTTTTCAGCTTTCCAATTTCTTCCCGATGTTTTTCTTCGCCAAAGTATTCTATCAGGCTATGCGCAATGCGGTCGCCTATTTCGTCAACGGCAATCAGGTCATCAAATGATGCTGCCATCAGGTTATCAATATTTTTAAAATATGCCGCCAGTTTTTTAGCAACGGTTTCGCCAATAAATCGGATGCCCAAACCAAACAGCACTTTTTCAAAAGGCATTTGTTTAGAGCGCTCAATGCCATCAAGCATATTGGTGATAGACTTCTCGCCAAAGCGCTCCATTTTCTTCAGATCATCTTCGTGATCTTTTAAAAAATATAGATCGCTGATATGCCTGATGAAACCACGCTGATAAAGGTTATCAATTGTCTCATCACCCAAACCATCTATATTCATCGCCTTGCGGCCAATAAAGTGCTGCATTTTGCCCGTAATCTGGGGCGGGCAACCTTCATCATTCGGGCAATAAAAAGCAGCCTCTCCCTCCTGTCGTTTCAGCACGGTTTGGCAAGCGGGACAATTGGTAATGTATTCAATAGGCGCCGACAACGGATCACGTTTCTCCAGATTTACACTGATAATCTTTGGAATGATCTCGCCTCCCTTCTCTACATATACCCAATCTCCTTCGTGTAGGTCAAGCCGCAGCATCTCGTTGGCATTGTGCAGCGTAGCACGTTTAACAGTTGTGCCTGCCAACAAAACAGGTTTTAAATTAGCTACAGGTGTTACCGCGCCTGTGCGGCCCACCTGATAGGTGACAGCCTGCAACTGCGTTTGCACCTGCTCAGCTTTATATTTATAAGATATGGCCCAGCGCGGTGATTTTGCCGTAAAGCCCAACTCCTGTTGCTGACCGTAGCTGTTTACTTTTATTACAATGCCGTCAATGTCATAGCTCAGTTCAAAACGGCGCTTATCCCATTCAGTAATAAAAGCCAGTACGTCATCTATATTTTTGCAGAGCCTGCTTTCATCATTTACGTGGAAGCCCCAGTCTTTAACCGCTTGCAAGCTTTCCCAATGGGTTTTAAAAAGCGTTTTTTCGGTATATAATCCGTACA
>CAMLFI010000039.1 GCA_946479225.1 uncultured Mucilaginibacter sp.
GGGATCTCAATATAGGTCCACCCGGTTTTTTCACCTTGCGATTCAAACTGTAGCATAATAGTGTTGAACTCGATCATTTTAAAGGCTTGTTTAGGGCTAAATGTTAAATTTTAGTTAAAACGAAAATAAAAATTAAATCGCCTGTAACGAATCGGCTACAGACGTTGTCATATGGGTATAAAAATAAATTAATAACCTTTAAGACCATATTATTATGAAAACTTTAAAATCTATACTTTTCGGCCTTGCCTTATTAGTGGCAACCGGCGTAGCAAACGCAAAACCAAACACATCAGGTATCTTATCAAAAAACGATGTGGTGACTGTCTTCACTAACGCTGTTATTCACGGCAACCTGCAAAACCTGGAACAGGCTTTAGCAAAAAATGTTGAATACACCATGTACCGTGGCGAAAAAACTTTCAAATTAAACAAACAAGCCCTGCTTGATTCGTTTAAAGCTTCTGAAAACGTAGAACAAACATGCCAGTATACCACATCAATTGTATCAGACATTGATAACACCATGGTACTAAGAATGGACATGAAATATGAAGGCTATGTACGTACAAGCACCATTACTATCAAACAACAAGGCCAAGATTGGAAGATCACCAAAATTGAGACCCGCAACAGCTAATTTTTGGTTTACGTTTAGTTTATAATTGGAAGGGCCGCACGCGAGTGTGGCCTTTTTTGTTGGTAACCACCAACCAATAAATGCCTAAAAAACGAGAGCGCTTTCAGGTTAATCCTCTAATTCCAACTTTTTATTCATGAGATTAATAGCAATGAAATATCCTGCGAAGGGTATCAGCACAACTATTAAAAAATATTTAAGTTGATACACACTGGCAAACCTGAACATGCCTTGAGTTGCAAACCGCGCTGCCAAGTAAAAATAGATGACTATAAAAATGATGTAGTAGCTTTCCATGGCTCAGGTGTTATTTAATTGGTTATTATAAAAATACAAATTAATTAAAATAAAAGCGCCCATCCTTAAAAAGATGGGCGCTTAAACTTAACAAGAGGTTATTTATTTACCCAACTTGGCTTTCAAATTCTCGTCTATAGCTTCTAAAAACTCTTCGGTATACAGGTAATCTGTACCGTGCGCTACTTTCGGTTTAATGGTGATGGCCAAATCCTTGGTCATTTTACCGCTTTCAACAGTTTCAATACAAACCTGCTCTAAAGTTTTGCAGAAGTCAATCAACTCCTGGTTACCATCCAGTATGCCACGGAACTCCAAACCACGGGTCCATGCAAATATGGATGCAATTGGGTTGGTTGATGTTGGGCGGCCAGCCTGGTGTTCGCGGTAGTGGCGGGTTACTGTGCCGTGTGCAGCTTCAGCTTCCATCACAGTTCCATCCGGAGTAACCAATGTCGAGGTCATTAAACCTAACGAGCCGAAGCCCTGTGCAACTGTATCGCTTTGTACGTCGCCATCATAGTTTTTACATGCCCAAACAAAGTTACCGTTCCATTTAAGGGCAGATGCAACCATGTCATCAATTAAACGGTGCTCGTATACAATGCCTAACTCAGCAAATTTTGCTTTATAATCACTTTGGTATATCTCTTCAAAAATATCTTTAAAACGACCATCGTACTTTTTAAGGATGGTGTTTTTTGTTGACAGGTATAAAGGCCAGCCTTTCATTATGGCCTGGTTAAAGCAAGCATGAGCAAAACCGCGGATAGACTCGTCGGTATTGTACATTGCCAGCGCTACACCATCACCTTTAAAGTTAAACACTTCAAAGGATTGTGTTTCGCCGCCATCCTCAGGGGTGAAAGTGATAGTAAGTTTTCCTTTTCCTTTAGTTAAAAAATCAGTAGCGCGGTACTGGTCGCCAAAAGCATGACGGCCAATGCAGATTGGTGCAGTCCAGTTAGGTACCAAACGCGGCACATTGCTCATCACAATCGGCTCGCGAAATACCGTACCGTCCAGTATATTACGGATAGTACCATTCGGCGATTTCCACATTTGTTTCAAACCAAACTCCTCAACGCGGGCCTCATCAGGTGTAATGGTGGCACATTTAATACCTACTCCATATTGTTTAATAGCATTGGCAGCATCAATAGTTACCTGGTCATTTGTTTCGTCGCGGTATTCCAGGCCCAGGTCATAATATTTTATATCCAGATCCAGATATGGAACGATCAGTTTGTCTTTAATAAATTTCCAGATGATGCGGGTCATTTCATCGCCATCCAATTCAACTACAGGATTTTCTACTTTAATTTTTGCCATACCAGATGCTATTGATTATTTAGGCCGCAAATATAAGAAAATTGAGTTTATACGTTAATAAATCAACAATTTGCAACGAACATTGTACAGATAATTACGTTGTAATGTTGTTTTATAAAAGTAAGTTGTATTTTTATCCGTCGCATTACTATTTTGAGTTGAACTCTAACCTTTGTAAAACAATAAATTTGGCTTTGAACTTACCTGCTTCCAAAAATACCATGACCCGGACTTTTTTCAGATTGGCCGCCGCTACAGTTTTACTAAGCTTTTTTTGTTTAACTGCTAAGGCGCAATTAGGGTACGAATATGCAAAATACGATATCGGTTTTGGCGGAGCAGCGAGCCGGGTAGTTGGCAGCGACGCTGAAACCATTACCATTGCACCTACCGGCCATATCAATTTTACCTACAACCAAACCCCTTTTATAAACTATGTTATAGAGGCGCAGGGAGGAATTTTAAAAGGTGGATCTGTTACATCAAAATCAAGACGTTATTTTGAAAATAAATTTGCGGCAGTAATGTTCAGAGTGCAACTACAGGCAGGTGAGCTTATTCGTTACTCAGACAGCAGATTAATGAATGGTCTTAAAAATTTCTATGTTTCTACAGGCGCAGGCTTTGTAATTAATAAACTTGATATAGATTCAACATTACGGGTGCCTGATCCGACTGGATATTACACCCCCGGCCGCAATCACAGCAACCAGGTGCTTATACCAACCCGCATTGGTTATGAGTTTAAGCTTTTTAATAAGTATAACCAACCCTCGTTTAAAGTTGATATCGGCTACCAGCTAAATTATATTTTGGGTGATGCCTTAGATGGATTTGAAACAGGACGCAGCCAGAATGATGCATACGATCAATTCTTCATCGGTGTAAAATTTGCAATTGGCGGCGTTACGTCTTATCGTAAATCTATTTCGTACCAATAATTAACAATGTGTAACTTTTGGCAAGGTTTTTACGGTATAACAACTGTAAATACTTAATCCATGAGCACTAATAATTTAAAAAACGAAAACTCTGACAGGGACCAAACCCTAAAGAATGAACTTGGCGAAACTATAAATAACGAACAGCTGAGTTTTAATGCTGATGATAACAGCTATGAATATGATGTAAAAAGCGATGATCCGGACTACGATCATCCCGACCCTTACAATACTTCAGTAAAAAACGGCGAGGATTCTAACTCCACCTATGATGAGGCTAATCCGTACGCCGTTGACGAATATATACCCAACGAAAGCCTGGAAACAGACGTGGACAGATTAGGCATGCATATTGACAGTAAAGGAAGCATAGTTGATCTGGACCCTATAGATGAGGTTTTAGGACACACCCCCGAAGATGACCGCGATGATCTGGATGAAGAGGGATATCCTAAGAATGACAGGTAGGGATAACGCAATATCAGGGTTTACGGGTGTAAACCACCTTAAACCCTGTTTTTAAATTACCACCCGGAGTGCTTGATACTTCCGGATCTATAGCAAGCCAGGTCATAGAGTTTGCTGTTAAATTGGTTATCTGTATCTTGTCGTTAACAGTTCGGTTAAAGGGGTCTTCCTGTAACTGTATATAAACACTGCTGCCTACTGTTGAGGTTGTAAAAACACCCGGATCCACTGCGTCGAACGATCCATCAAACAAATACGCTTTTGTGGTATTATTAAGGTCTACGCCGCGATATAAATTAAATAGCGATAGCGTACTTAACTGCACCACATTACTTGCCGAATAAATTTCGGTATACATGGCTGTTACTTCCCAATCACCACTAAGAAAAGTAAGATTTACCGTGCCGGATACCGCGCCTCCGCCACCACCTCCGCCCGTACCACCTTTACCTGTATAAGGTACAAAATCAGGATCATCCGGGTATATAGGTGCATCCTTTATGCATGATGTTGCCACCAGACATATCATAAAAATAACGAGCGGGGAGAGTAATTTTTGCTTCAAATGTATTGTGATAATTTTGTACCTAATATAGGCATTTTATCCCTGCCAAACAACATTATACAATTAGAAATTGCGTTAATCAAAATCAAGATTGAACATTTTGCGCAGCTCAGCCAGTTGCGGATTTTTAGCGGCCATATACTGATATACTTCTTTGGCACCGTAAGGTTTTCTGTTAACCTTTATCTCATCAATACGCGATACAATATCCAGATCAAAGTTATTCAAACTGGTGCGCAAAAAGTTTAGCAGGTTAGGTTTTTCATCCCGCAGTTGCGCATCCTGCGCTTTGGTTTCAACAATAACCTCGTACAAAGTTGGATTGAGCGCTGTAGGCTTGCCTGCAAAAATTGTTGATAAAGTAGCTTTACCATCCGCTTTTACTTTTTCGGCATAAGCATTCCAATAATTCAGAAATTGCTCTAATGTAAACGGCTCTTTGCTATCGCCCTTCAGATAAGGGTCTTCCTCCACAACAACTTCATCGGGCGAGTTAAACCCTTTAAGCGAAGGTATTTTTACTGAAGAGGAACTGGCATTCGGTACAAATACTTTTGGCTTTTCTTCAGTAGCCGGCGCCGTTTGAGTATAAGGAGCGACTGGTGGTGGCGCAACTTGTGTGGGTTTAGTGGTGTTATAAACAGCCGGGGCATCACTTAATATAGCAACCTGATTTTTCACCTCGCCTTCGGGCGGCATGGGTACGCTTGCTGCGGTATCAGGTTTTTTTTTTAGTTGCCCGCTGTTATCGGGCATTGCACCGTTTCCGGATGCGATGTTGAAGACCGATTGCAGATGGCACATTTTAAGCAGCGCCAGTTCAACCTGCAAACGCTGGTTCTTGCTCAGTTTATAGTTAAGGTCGCATTGATTGGCAATACCCAATGCCGAAAGCAAAAATGATATACTTGCCGCCTGAGATTGCTGCAGATATTTGGCCTTGATACCCTCACTAAC
Source organism: uncultured Mucilaginibacter sp. (assembly GCA_946479225.1). The sequence goes on from CAMLFI010000039.1 coordinate 5,201, forward strand.
TTCTAAAAGCTTAAGCGTTGCAACATCCTTACTTACCAACAGGTTACGGAAATGCTCTGAAAGGCCCGATATAAAATGCGCGCCATCAAAACCCTTTTGTAATATCTCATCAAAAAACAACAGGGTTTTAGCGGTTTCTTCGCCAAGCAGGCTATCGGTTATATTAAAATAGTAATCGTAGTCTAAAATATTAAGGTTATCAATTACCGCCCTGTAAGTAACATTACTGCCCGAGAAACTTACTATCTGGTCGAACATAGATAGTGCGTCGCGCAATCCGCCATCTGCTTTCTGGGCAATAATGTGCAGTCCGTCCGGCTCGTACGCTATGTTTTCTTTTGTAGCGATACCCTGTAGATGCGCGCTCATATCGTCAACCCCAATGCGGTTAAAGTCAAATATCTGGCAGCGCGAAAGTATGGTAGGCAGTATCTTATGCTTCTCAGTAGTAGCTAAAATAAAAATAGCATAATGAGGCGGCTCCTCTAATGTTTTCAGAAAAGCGTTAAAAGCTGCCTGCGATAGCATGTGCACCTCATCAATAATGTAAACCTTGTAACGGGCGCCCTGTGGCGGTATGCGTACCTGCTCTATCAGGCTGCGGATATCATCGACCGAGTTGTTGGATGCCGCATCCAGCTCGTGTATATTAAAGGAGTTACCGTTTTGGAAAGAAGCGCACGACGGGCAATTGCCGCAAGCCTCGCCAGTGGGCTGCAAATTGGTGCAGTTTATGGTTTTGGCCAGTATACGCGCGCATGTGGTTTTACCCACCCCACGCGGCCCGCAAAACAAAAATGCCTGCGCCAGCTGGTTATTTTTAATAGCGTTTTTTAAGGTGTTGGTTATATGTTGCTGACCAACAACGGTATCAAAAGTAGCCGGGCGGTATTTACGTGCCGAAACGATGAAATTATCCACAGCTACTAAGGTAGATAGAATTTACCTTTCATGAAAATGGGAAAAGTGATTGTTGATAAAATGAGATCTAATACTTATAGAAGCAGGTTTAACATTCAATTAAAAGCGGAAGTTAACCGGTATAATATGCCGAACACGCACAGGTTTGCCGGCAAAAGAGCCCGGTATCCAGTTTCCAGTGAGTTTTAATACCCGCAAGGCCTCCTCGCCTAAAGTTGTTGATGGAGCCGATTCTATTTTAAAATCTGTTAGCGAACCATCTTTCTCAACAACGAATGAGATAGAAACTCTCCCTTGCACCCCTTTCTCCAAGTCAACCCGAGGATATTTTACGTTTTGTCCAAACATAGCATACAATGCCTGTGTTCCTCCGGGGTAGCTTGGCAGCACTGTACCGGCATCCGGTTTTGTATTTTGCGGCACCCTAACGCTTACTTTCTCTTCGGGCCTATTGCCGTTAGGGTTATAAGTAACAGATGGTTCCAGCGTTTGGCTCGGTTTAGGTTGTAAGGATTCAACCCTGATGTTGAGATACGATACCTCGGGAAGCTCGCCCAATGGGCAAAGTATATGTTTAGGAATATCCTGCACCGTTGTATTATTACACAGTATATTTACCTTACATAATTGCCCATGAAATATACCAGTGTTGTTTTGTCCACTGCAAAAAACCCTGTCAGCTTCGCTCAGTTTATCCATTTTAGCAACAAACTTGCAATGAAGGCTTGACGTGCCCGCTACAACCGCTAGTACATCTTTATCTGTTCCGTTAACTAATATGGTGGTTATTTTATACTTTGTGAATTTTGTACCTGTCCTTGGGTTTTCAACCGTTCCAACCTCTGTTCTGTCATAACTAAAACTTATACCGGCCAGTTCCCCCTCCCCTTGCCATACCGATATAGACTGCGCCATTAAGGTGCAGATGCTGAATGCTAATGCAATACTTAAAAAAGCTCTTTTCATATTTTAACTAATTATCCCTGTTTAAACAGTTCATGAAGCACTCGTTATATATACTAAAATTTATTTCTCTGTACTTAAACACCTGTGTTCACGTAAAATTAGCGGGCAGGTATACTTAAAAAAATAGCTATTGATAGCTATTTTACAGCTGCGTTTTTGGTGTTTTACAATTGGGCCGTTTATTAAAATGCTATACCCAGCACTCTTTTATAGCCAGGCTAACCAGTTCTACCGCTGTTTTAACATCAGCCTTTTTAAGTATGTTCTTACGATGTATATTAACCGTATGCAGGCTGATGTACATCTCATCGGCAATTTCCCTACTGCTTTTACCTTCAACAATGCACTTTAAAACTTCCCGCTCGCGCTTGGTAAACCGGTCATAAGATTTGGTGAAAGCATTGGCATCCTGAATGTTATAATAAGATGGCTCGCCATCTAAGCCTATCAGCGAAAAACAGGGTATCCCATTCTGTTTTATATGAGAAATATCTGTGTGCAGGCTTAGCGTACGATAGTAATTTTTTTCATCATAGTCTATTTGTAAAGCCTGGTGCAGCAAACGCACATATTTATTATCTTTTGTTTTAATGCGGATATCATACTGAACCTTGTATTTAGCTATCTTTTCAAAAGGCAGGGCTTTAAAAAACTCCACTACCCTGTGTTCAAAATTCAAAAAGTAAGTTTTATCGTCAGGGTGAATATTATCCATTAAAAAAGCGATGGTAAATTCGCCGGGATGGTAACCAAGCACATGGGTAACATTTTGATCAACGTATTCCAACTCGCCCTTATACATATTCAATATGATATAATAATAATTACCAGCCTGAAATACACTGAACTGCCGCCTATACGCTTCAAGTTGCGTTTGAAGCATAGAGGAAGATACGGTAATATCACTATCTGTAACGGTTTTCCAGAATTTTCGGGCGGTTATGTAATATTCTGAACGGGAATCGGGCATGTAAATTAATTTGGTACGTAATAATAATAATATAATCGCTATTATTATAATAATACAAGCCTTTACAGCACCAAATTAATGTTCACCTGCTACGTTTTGGTTTTTAACTTGGTAACATTAAACATAGTTATACCACGTTGCATTTTTTCATTTAAAAACAACGCATATTATTGCAGCCATACACAATCGTACAGCAGTAACGCATTACATAATCTTAGTAAACTTATTGCAAATCATCATCCGGCAAATGGTCATCGTCCGGATCGGGGTTGGTAATATCGTAGGCATCGTCACTTGTATCCAGATTATCCCCTACACGTATGGCGTTCAGATCATCTATGTCGGCAGCGGTATCATCAAAATCTTCGTCTTCCTCATCATCATCCCAATCTTCCTGCTCAACATCTTCGTATTCGTCAGGCGACTGAAAGTAAATGGTATCATACATAAACGCGGAGTGGCTTGCTGTTTGGCCTTCAAATTGTTTAAAATCCATAGCGGTAATATTTTGGGTAACTGAAAAAAGACAACACTTAAAAGACAAACGAACTTACCGGAATGTTTTGTACTGAATGTTAAAAAGCTGTTATTTTTATTAACAGGGGTTGACGCTATTCAGTCACCTCTTTTGCTTCGGAACGTTTAGGAATTGTTAGTTTTCCGTATATTTTCGGGAAGTATTGTTTTACTTGCTCATCGGTCATTCCTCCTGCGTCAACAAAACGCCATGTATTTCCTCCGTTATTACTTACACCAAGTAAGGATGAAGCGCTGGCAATTCGCCTACTCCCATTCACCATGATAACCTTTTGCGGAATGACGCAGAAATACTCACCTCCGGTATAAACAAATTTACTGGGGGTCCCTATTTGTGCTTCATCAAATTTTATACCCTGCGCTTGCATATTCCTAAATTCTTTAGTTAAATAAGCCGCCATTTTATCTGCTCCCCCCATCGATTGCACAACTAATGGATGTGTGTATTTAGCAAGCACAGAAAAGTCACCTAAAGTTGTTGCCTTCATCATTGCACGTGCATCGCGTATTAAATTAGCCAGACGGGCAGTATCGCTTAAAGAAACCGTTGCTTTTTTCTGTACGGGTTTTTGCTGACAGACGGAGGTTTTAAAAGCTAACAGTAATACTAACAAAATAGCTGTTTTTTTGAGGATAAGGAGTTTTCTCTGCATTATGCAATTTAAGCATAAATCTCTTCGGTTTACGCCATAAAAATACATGACAATATTGTTGAAAAAATAAAATGTATTTACTACATTTGCAGCCCCGAATTGTCGGGTTAAATAATTAAAAATCAAAGTACAAAAATGCAACAGTACGAAATCGTGATCGTTCTAACCCCGTTGCTTTCAGTAGAAACTGCTAAAGAGGCTATTGCCAAATACAGCAAAACTCTAACTGATGGCGGAGCCGAAATTGTCCAGGAGGATAATTGGGGTTTGAGAAAACTAGCGTACCCTATTCAAAAGAAGACTACAGGGTACTATCACTTAACTGAATTTAAGGCTCCAGGTGATTTAATTAACAAATTGGAGGTTGAGTTAAGACGCGATGAGCGTGTTTTGCGTTTCCTAACAATTGCTTTGGATAAACATGCCGTTGCTTACAACGACAAAAAACGTAGCGGTGCTTTTAACAAAAAGCCGGCAGCTAAAGTGGAGGAAGCAAACTAATGGCTAACGAACAAATTAAATACGTAACTGCCCCTAAAGTAGAGGACAACCGTAAAAAATACTGCCGCTTTAAAAAGAACGGCATTAAGTATATCGATTATAAAGACGCTAACTTTTTATTAAAGTTTGTTAACGATCAGGGTAAAGTATTACCTCGCCGTTTAACAGGTACTTCATTAAAATTCCAGCGTAAAGTGGCTCAAGCCGTTAAACGCGCACGCCATATTGGTTTATTACCTTATGTTACAGACTCATTAAAATAATCGGGAGGGATAAACAATGGAAGTTATTTTAAAACAAGATATTAAAAACCTGGGCGAAAAAGACGATATCATTACCGTAAAACCGGGTTATGGTCGTAACTTTTTGTTCCCTAAAGGTTATGCTATATTAGCTACCCCATCTGCACGCAAAGTTTTGGCCGAAAACCTTAAACAAGCTGCATTTAAACAGGATAAAATACGCAAAGATGCTGATGCAATTGCTGCCCGTTTAGAAGGTGTTAAATTAAACATCGGTGCTAAAGCAGGCGAAACCGGCAAAATTTTTGGTGCCATCAACACAATACAAATTGCTGATGCATTGAAAAAAGAAGGTTTTGATGTTGACCGTCGTCGCATCACATTTGATCAGGAACCAAAATTTGTTGGCGATTATGTTGCTAACATTAACCTGCACAAAGAAGTTAAGGTACAGGTACCTTTTTCAGTAATAGCAGAGTAATTTGATTTCGGATATCGGATTTTCGATATCGGATTTAGGAAAATAGAAAGCGGTGGGTTTAGGCTCATCGCTTTTTTTTGTGGGGTTTATTTTTGATTACGGCAAACTGTCGCGGGTACATTTACTCACCCGACTTCGCTGCGCTCGCCACCCTCTCTCCGCCTTTGGCGGAAAGAGGGAAGGAAAAAAATTAAATTAACATCCCCTCTTTTCGCTTGCGAAGAGAGGGTGGCGAGCGCAGCGAAGTCGGGTGAGTTATAGTCCGCTTCATTTTAACCCGATTCTTTCGCGGACAGTTCAGGCATTAAAAAGCGTGGCCCAACCTGTTGCAAAAGTGTTGCTATTCTGTTGCTAAAGTGTTGCAAAACTGTTGCAGAAAATGGCAAAAAAACGCCAATTTTCGAATTTTACAGAACGCTCATAATCAGTCTCTTACAGGCAATCTACAGCTAGATTCTCTGACGAATAAGTTGCTGCAAGATAAATTACTAAGTAATTAATAATCAAAAAGTTAACGTTTGCACTTTTGGGTAACGCATTTTTTTCGCAACACCCAGTTTTTAGGGTTTAGATGATACCCATCCGGTTGGAGTCGAGCTTAAGCAGCACAAACAACATTAAGGTAAAACCGATGAGCGATGAACCGCCATAACTGATGAATGGCAGTGGTATACCTATTGATGGTACGATGCCTATCGTCATGCCGATATTGATGAATACGTGGAAGAAAATAACGGAAGCCACCCCGTAAGCGTAAATTCGCGAAAATGGCGATCGCTGTCGCTCGGCAATAACTATTATGCGCAACACCAGCAGCATATAAAGCCCCAGTACAACTATTGAGCCTGCAAAGCCAAACTCCTCGCCTACTGTACAAAAAATGAAGTCGGTGCTTTGCTCCGGCACAAAGGAATACTTGGTTTGCGTGCCCTCCATATAACCCTTACCAAATAACTTGCCCGAGCCAATAGCTATTTTTGATTGGTTTACATTATAACCCTTACCGCGGGGGTCGCTGGTAATGCCTAATACAATATCAATACGGGTTTTATGGTGCGGCTGTAAAACATTCTTATAAATAAATTGCACACTGAATGTAAAAGCGATACAAATGGCTGCGCCCGCAAGCAGGGTTACCACCATTTTTCGGTTGCGTTTAAACAACATTATTAAAAGAATGGTAAGTGCAACCACACCCGCTACCACCCATACAACAGAATCATACTTAATGGTAAGTACAAACAAAGCTATGAACAATCCCTCCAATATCAGGAAATACGGCGACAAGCCTTCGCGGTAAAGTACAAATATCAGCGAGCTGAACACCAGGGTTGAACCGGCGTCGGGCTGCAGCATTATAAGTACCATCGGAAACAGGATAATACCTGCGGCTACGCTAAACGAGCGCAGCTCTGTAAGCTTTATATTAACGCTGCTTAAATAACGCGCCAGCAGCAAACAGG
>CAMLFI010000040.1 GCA_946479225.1 uncultured Mucilaginibacter sp.
CTGGTAAAATTTATATGGCGATGTTTTAGCAGCATCTAGCCATATATTACCCCCCTCGCTTTTACCAAATTTGCTTCCGTCAGCTTTTTTAATTAGTTGGGTTGTAAGCGCAAAGGCCTCGCCCGCACCTTTACGGCGCACCAACTCTGTACCGGTAACAATATTTCCCCATTGATCACTGCCGCCCATTTGCAAGGCGCAGTTTTCGTTCTTCCACAAATAATAAAAATCATAACCCTGCACCAACTGGTAAGTAAACTCGGTGAACGACATGCCGGTTTCGCCTTCCAAACGCTTCTTTACAGAGTCTTTGGCCATCATATAATTTACGGTGATGTGCTTGCCAACCTCGCGAATAAAATCCAGAAAGGTAAAGTCTTTAAACCAATCGAAATTGTTAACCATTTGAGCACTATTGGCACCGCTGTTAAAGTCAAGAAATTTCTCTAACTGCGCTTTTATACCTGCAAGATTCTGTTGCAATACATCTTCTGACAGTAAGTTACGCTCTGCTGATTTGCCAGATGGGTCGCCAACCATACCAGTAGCCCCGCCTACCAACGCATAAGGCTTATGGCCCGCACGTTGAAAATGGATCAGTGTCATTATCTGGGCCAGGCTGCCAACATGCAAAGAATCGGCAGTAGGATCAAAACCAATATATCCGGATACCATTCCTTTATTCAGCAATTCTTCAGTTCCGGGCATTATATCATGCAGCATGCCTCGCCAGCGCAGTTCTTCTACAAAATTCATTTTTTATGTTATTTGAACCCGATAGCTATCGGGACGCCAAAGATAATAGTTTATATAGATTGAGCGGTAATGAATAGAATATCCCCATAAAATGCCCTCCTGTTACTTTATTTTTTGTAGCTTTAAGGCACGTCGTACCCGAAGCGCCATCTATGAATTTTTTATCTCATTACTATTTTGACCGCGATGTTACCGATTGCTATCACATATTAGGAACAGTACTGCCCGATCTGCTTAAAAATGCTGATAAAACAATTGTGCTTCATTCCGAAAAACTCCATCACACTAATACTAAGGTTAACAGCATAATTAAAGGATGGAACAAACATCTTGAAGTTGACCGGCATTTTCACTCTTCTGAGTTTTTTAAGACGCATAGCCACCAGTTAAAAAAAATGCTGTTGCCTGCAATGGAAGGATCGCCTGTTAAACCATTTTTTTTAGGCCACATTGCGGTTGAACTTATTTTAGATAGCCTGCTGATAACTACCGGGAAAATAGAAGTTGATGGCTTTTATGATCATCTGCATAGTTGTGAAGACGATATTATACGTGAGTTCTTCTACGCCGCTGAGTTGGAGGAGCCTGATTTTTTCTTCAGGTATTTTGAGAAATTTAAAAAAGACCGTTACCTACATACTTATGCAGATATATCACAGATCGCCTATGCACTCAAGCGCATTTGTATGCGCATATGGCAGAACCCGTTTACGCCCGAACAAGAAAACCAAATGACCGGAATACTTACCGGCTATAACACTTCGCTCCTGCCTGATTACATGCTGATTTTTAACGAAATAGGCGAAAAATTAGCGGCGGAATAAGGTGTCTTTTTACCAAGACATTAATAATATTACATAAAAAGGCAGTTACGGCACAAAAAAGCCTTAAAATCAATCAATAAACCTCAAATTAAATTTTTTTGAATAAAATTATAGTTCTACCTTTGCAGTCCCAATTAAGGTTGGGAAAAGGAGATAAAATATTTAATGGCAAAAAAACAAGAAGCAGAAAAAGAATTAAAAGCTAAAGAGGCAGAGCTGGAGACAGCAACCGCGACAGCAGAAAAAGAGACGATTGAATCAGAAGCTGATTCAATATCGATCGAAGACATCAAATCTCAGATCGCTACAGCACCAGACGCAGATTTTGACTGGGACGCTGACGACAAAAAATTTGGTAACTACAGCGACAGTGAGCGCGAAAAAATGGAAAAACTTTATGATGGAACATTCAGCTCTATCACTAAAGGCGAAATTATTACCGGTACTGTTGTAAATGTTAACAACAAGGATGTAGTATTAAACGTTGGATTTAAATCTGATGGTTTGGTATCTGTTTCTGAATTCCGTGATACACCTGATCTGAAGATCGGTGATCAAGTTGACGTTTTTGTTGAATCACAAGAAGATGCTAACGGACAGTTAGTTCTTTCTCGTAAACGTGCAAAAACTCAAAAATCATGGGAAAAAATCAATTCTGCGCTTGATAACGACGAGATCATCACCGGTTTTGTGAAGAGCAGAACAAAAGGTGGTTTGATAGTTGATATAATGGGCGTTGAGGCCTTCTTACCAGGCTCTCAAATCGACATTAAGCCTATCCGTGATTACGATGTTTACGTAGGTAAAACTATGGAATTCAAGGTTGTTAAGATCAACCACGAATTTAAAAACGTTGTGGTATCGCACAAAGTGCTTATTGAAGACGATCTTGAAAATCAAAAAACCGAGATTGTTGCCAAACTTGAAAAAGGTCAGGTATTGGAAGGTACAGTTAAAAACATTACAGACTTCGGTGTATTCATCGACTTAGGTGGTGTTGACGGCTTACTGCACATTACAGATATATCTTGGGGCCGCATAGAGCATCCACGCGAAATATTGGCATTAGATCAAAAGATCAACGTTGTTGTGCTTGATTTTGATGACGAGAAAAAACGTATCGCTCTTGGTTTAAAACAATTAACCCCACACCCTTGGCAGTCGCTTGATGAAACCTTGCAAATAGGTTCTAAAGTTAAAGGCCGCATAGTAACTGTTGCTGATTACGGCGCATTCTTAGAAATTATCCCTGGTGTTGAAGGTTTGATCCACGTGTCAGAAATGTCATGGTCTCAAAACCTGCGTAACCCTCAGGAATTCCTGAAAGTTGGCGACGAAATTGAAGCACAGGTATTAACCCTTGATCGCGATGAGCGCAAAATGTCATTAGGCATTAAGCAATTAACTCCTGATCCTTGGCAAAATGCTGGCGAGAAATACGCTATCGGCACACAACACGTTGCTACAGTTAAAAACATGACCAACTTTGGTGTGTTTGTTGAACTGGAAGACGGAATTGACGGCTTGATCCACATCTCTGATCTATCATGGTCTAAAAAAGTTAACCACCCTAACGAATTTACTAAAGTTGGTGAAAAACTGAATGTGGTTGTTTTAGAGTTGGATATTGATAACCGTAAATTGAGCTTAGGCCACAAACAGCTTGAAGAAAACCCTTGGGATACTTTTGAAACTATCTTCACAATAGACTCTATACATGAAGGTACTGTATTGAAAGTAACTGATAAAGGCGCTATTGTTGCTTTACCTTACGGTGTTGAGGGCTTTGTGCCAACCAAACACCTGGTTAAAGAAGACGGGAAGAGCCTTAAAGCTGATGAGGTTGCTGAATTTAAGATCATTGAATTTAACAAAGACAGCAAACGTATTGTGATATCTCACTCACGTATTTGGGAAGAAGCTCGCGCTGAAGCTCGTGTACAAGACTTTGAGAACCGCAAGAAAGAAGCTAAATCTGCAAGCAATGCAGTTAAAAAAGTTAAAGATTCAGTTGAAAAATCAACTTTAGGCGACCTGAGCGTTTTAGCACAGCTAAAAGAGCAAATGGAAGGCGCTGAGACTAAAGCTGCTGCAAAAAAAACAGCCGCTAAAAAATCAGAAGAAGAAGCTAGCTAAGCTTTAACTATAAATTTTTGCAAGCCCTGTTGAGCAATCAGCAGGGCTTTTTTTTATTGTTCTGATTATAGTTTTACGCCAAAGTATTACTATTGCAAACAAAAACTAATCTGCAATCAACTATTCAACTAATCAAAAAATAATTACCTTTGCCCAAATCCACCCATACGATGCAAAATCTAACACTGCTCGACGGAAAGAAATTTCAAATAACCATTCAACGTTTATGTCGTCAGTTAATTGAGAATCACAACGATTTTTCAGAATCGGTATTGATAGGCATTCAGCCACGCGGCATTTATCTGGCCAAGCGTGTTGCCGAAGAACTACGTAAAATTTTACCGGAACATACCATAGAGCAAGGCGACTTGGATATCACCTTTTACCGCGATGACTTCCGCAGAAGGGAATCGCCACTGGTACCAAATCAAACTAAAATAGATTTTATAATCGAAGGCAAAAAAGTGATCATGATGGATGATGTGCTGTGGACAGGCCGCACCATTCGCGCTGCAATGGACGCGATGCTGGCTTTTGGTCGCCCGGAAAAGGTGGAGCTACTTACATTGGTTGACCGTCGCTATTCGCGCCATATACCTGTATCTGCAGATTATGTTGGTATAGAGGTAGATTCAATAGCATCACAAAAAGTGGTAGTAAGCTGGAAAGAAACAGATGGCGAAGACAAAATAGTACTGCTATCGGAATCAAAATAAAATATCGGATTTCAGATTAAACATTTGACAACCGCTATAACAAAAGAATAAAAATTCGAAATCGAACATCCGACATTCGAAATAAAAAAATATGGGACTAAGCACAAGGCACTTACTCGGCATCAAGGACTTAAACGAAGCGGATATTCAACTGATATTTGAAACTGCCGACACTTTTAAATCTGTTTTAAACCGGCCGATAAAGAAAGTCCCATCGCTTCGGGATGTGACCATAGCCAATATCTTTTTCGAAAATTCTACCCGAACACGTCTATCATTTGAGCTGGCCGAAAAACGTCTCTCTGCTGATGTGGTTAACTTTGCTGCTTCATCATCATCTGTAAGCAAAGGCGAAACGCTGATAGATACTGTAAACAACATCCTTGCAATGAAGGTTGATATGGTAGTAATGCGCCATCCCTACGCCGGGGCAGGTATATTTCTATCAAAACACGTTAAAGCCCAGATTGTAAATGCAGGCGATGGCGCGCATGAGCACCCTACACAAGCATTGCTTGATGCTTTCTCTATCCGCGAAAAGTACGGCGATGTGGCAGGCAAGAAAGTGGTGATAGTGGGCGATATCCTACACTCGCGCGTGGCCCTCTCTAACATATTATGCCTAAAACAACTCGGTGCGGAAGTAATGGTTTGCGGACCAACCACGCTGATGCCTAAATTCATCAGCGCGTTAGGAGTTAAGGTTGAACACAACCTGATAAAGGCCCTAAACTGGTGCGACGTTGCCAATATGCTGCGCATACAACTGGAGCGCCAGGATATTAAATATTTCCCATCGCTCCGTGAGTACACCATGCTTTATGGCTTGAATAAACAGATACTGAACTCACTTGATAAAGAGATCACGGTTATGCACCCCGGCCCTATTAACCGCGGTGTTGAAATAACCAGCGATGTGGCTGACAGTAAACAGTCGATAATATTGGATCAGGTGGAGAATGGTGTGGCTATACGGATGGCAGTTTTATATCTCCTTGCCGGGCAGGCGCCGTAAATATTGAGTTTATGAAAACGTGTATTTTGGTCATTTGGGTATTTTCATTTGCTTTTTTTTGCACCCATACCTACGCCCAAAACCGCCAACTGCAAAAAACAGACTCAGTATTAACGCTGATAAAGCAAAAATTTAAAGCAAAAAACGCCAATGAGCTTTACGCTTTAACCGGCGATAAACTAAGAGGGGCCTTAACACCAACTGCTTTCCAGCAGATCTGTAGTCAGCAGCTTTTTCCATTTGGTAATATAAAGGCGTCCACACTCCTTAGCTTCGTTAATAACACTACCGCTACTTACAAGTTAACATTTGATGCCGTCACCTTGCAGTTAATGCTGAGCCTTGACCAGTTTGATAAAATTGAACTCTTTTTGTTTCAACCCTATAAAGACGTTTCTCTTAAGAAGATCACCCTCGCCCCTACCAATAACCGTATGGTAACTATTGCTGACAAACAAGTAGATACAGCGGCGCGCGGGTACATTCAAAAAATCAATACGGTAGGCTTAAGCATCGGTATTATAAAAAGCGGTGTGCTTAACATTTACAACTATGGCGAAACCATTAAAGGCAACAACAAATTGCCTACCGGTAATACCCTTTTTGAATTAGCGTCAATAACCAAAACTTTTACGGCTACATTGCTGGCATGGTACGTTAACGAGGGGAAAATTAAATTAACCGACCCCATTATTAAATACCTGCCCGACTCAGTAGCTGCCAACCCGCAGTTAAAGAATGTTACGCTGCTTACGCTTAGCAACCATACCTCAGGATTACCCCGCCTGCCCGAAAATTATAATAACCAAAAACCCTTCGATAAAGAGAACCCATATAAAAATTACAACAAACAACTGTTATTTTCCTATTTAAAAACCTGCAGACTAAACAACGAACCAGGCAAAACCTACGTCTATTCTAATTTGGCCGCGGGATTATTGGGTGTAATATTAGAAAGAGTAACAGGAAAAACTTATGAGCGGATGGTACAGGAGGTTATTACCACGCCCCTGTTAATGAAGGGTACGGCCCAGCATTTATCACGCATTCTTGCCGACCGTTTCGCCTCTGTTTATGATGATGGGGGCAACCTTACCCCAGCCTGGGATCTGGATGCATTGGCGGGTGCCAGTGCGTTACGGTCTACCGTTAATGACATGGCTATTTTTGTAAAGGCTAATATGGCTGCTGATGACAGCAAACTATCAAAAGCATTACAGTTAACCCATCAAATAACTTTTAAAAACAACGATACGGCAACCGCATTAGGATGGCATATTATTAAAGTGGCCGGCGTGGAGTATATCTATCATAACGGCGGCACTTATGGCAGCAGTAGTTTTTTAGCCTTTAATACCGAAAAGAAATTGGGTGTGATTGTCCTTTCAAACGCGAGCGAAAGTACAGATGCTTTAGGAACCGAACTACTCAAAAAACTACAGTAATCTAAAGCGTCACACTATCCCCAACCTTGTAAACAGGATTAAATTTAATATCACGTTTCTCAAAGTGTTTTTCATAAGCCGCGTAGCGCTGTTCAATAAAAAAATCTTTAGCATAGCCGTCATGCACCGGCAGTATTTGTTGTGGTTGCAGTCTGTCGGCAAATTCGGTGATGCGTAGCTCGTTGGTAAAGGGTGCCATAGTTACCATGATGAGCAGGTCAATTCCTTTATACTTCAATAAAGCATCTTCCATAGAATCAACCGGATGTAGGACGCGATCATTTATAATAAAACCCATCATTTGCGGTAAGGGGTTATCCAATATCATTTCATGTACAACCGTAATAGCCTCCAACTTAAACGGACCTAAATTATAAACGCCATCCGTCCAAACTGTATGTGGTATGTTATGCTTAGCCAGTACGGCACCAACCTGCTCATTGGTATAAACCGAGGCGCCGCTTACATCAATAATTTTTTTCAGGATATCCGGATCCAAATGATCCGGGTGCACATGGGTAATGATAATGCCGTTTACATCGGCAAACATTTCAGGTTTTACTAATCCTTCAGCAAAGCTGAATTTGCCCGGATCAAACAGCAGCTCGTAGCTATCCTGCTCAAACACTAAGCAGGAGTGCAGGTATTTTGAGATCTTCATTATATCACAATTATATCAAAGATAAAGCCTAAATTTTATCTTTGCCCAAAACATATAAACCATGGAGCTTAACCACATAAACTTAGTAGTAGCCGACGTTGAAGCTTCAATAAAGTTATTTGAAACCCATTTCAACTTTAAATGTGAAGCTGTTAAAGGAGACAACGCAATAGCGATCTTAAAAGGAGCCGATGGCTTTAGTCTTGTGCTAATGACCAATAAAACCGGTGTGGTTGAATACCCGCAGGCATTTCACATCGGCTTTATGTTAAGCAGCGAGGAAGAAGTGACCCGGTGTTTTGAAAGCTTAAAAAACGGAGGTATCGCTTTAGGAAAGGATCCGGGCAAAATAAGAGACACCTTTGGATTCTACTTCAACTTTGACTGCATAATGATAGAAGTGGGTTACAGCAACTGAATCAAGTCACTTACCTGCGCAATAGTCGCTACCTGATCTTCCTCTACCTTACCAAAACCATAAGCGGCAAATATAAAAGGCGTTCCGGCACCTACAGCTGCGTTATAATCGCCCATTGTGTCGCCCACGTAAACAGGCGCTTTAAGTTGGTGGTCGTTCACTATATCCTTTATATTATCTGCCTTGGGCATGTTTTTAGTACCGTAGCATTGATGACCCAGAAAGTATTTTTCCAATCCGCTGGTTTTGAAGAACACTTCAATATAACCGCTTTGGCAGTTGCTAACTATGTAGAGTTTGTATTTGGCTGACAGATGTTTTAAAGTTTCTTCTAATTGCGGATAAGGCTGACCGCCTTTTGTATATAAAGTTTCTAATTCCTTCTTGGCGGCTATGGCTTTATATTCCTCGCGCTTTTCGTCATCCAGATACGGGAACAGTTTTTCGAAAATGGCTTTATAGGTCATGCCGGTTATGCCCTTTACCATATCGGCAGTTATATCCTCCTTTATAAAATCAACCTCCTCTTTAGCGGCCTGCCAGGCTTCGGCCACAACGCCGGTGCTATCCCAAAGGGTGCCGTCCAAATCAAATATTATGCTGTCGAATTTGTTTTTCAGTGATGTATTCATTGCGGCAAAAGTAGGATTTTATTTTTTCGCAATTGTCATTTGGTGGTTACTAAAACTACCTGCATTTCGGTCAGCTCTTTACTACGGGTTGCCCTATTTAAAAAACCCGGCTTCAACCTGCTTATCCAATATTTTTCAAAACTTTTAAGTTGCTTAACCTGCCAGCCCTTAGCTGCAACAGCAGTAGTAAACTCCTTTGAACCGTATAAAATAAAACTGCCTGCCTTGCTCTGTTCTATTTGCCCGGGTGATAATGTCTGTGCCTGCCCATCTATATAAAACTCAAAAGGCGTAGTAACATCATCATTAACCTGCACAACAGGCAGATTCTGCGGGTTATGCTCATTTATCCACATAGCCGCTTCGCTCCCCGCCTGGTATTTCAATAACGACTTATAAAAAACCTGGTTAAGATATAGGTTTACAATGAATGATATCATCACCGTACGGATAACAGTTTGCTGTATAGCGCCCCTACTAATGCGTTGCGGCAATATAAAAGCCAATACTAGTATCAATACTAAAAAGAAGCCTGTAACAAACGTTAAGGTTTCGGGCTGATAGAAGTAATGCAACGCGATTATAACCAGCACTAACAGCGCGAAAATGACGGCTTGCGTTATTTTAACAGCCCTAACACTGGCGTGATCTTTTATAGTATATAAGTACTGCGCCGTTATAATAGCGAAGAACGGGAAGACGATATTTAAATAATGTGGCAACTGAAACCTTGACGCAGAAAATAACAGAAAGGTAAGCATCGCTCCGCTTATGCAATACCACTCGGTGCGAAATATCATCCTACTTCCTTTTTTTACAAACTGAAACAGTGCCGCAAACAACAACAGTGACCAGGGCAAAAATGCCCACAATGCAGTATGCACAAAAAAGAAGGGATCACCATGCCCTTTTATGGGGCCGGTATTGAAAAAGCGCCCAAATTGGCTATCCCAGAAAAAGAACTTGATGCCCGATACATTATGCGTATCAAACACCAGTTTTTCGGGGTGTGCATCAAACTGTACATAAAGGCAGTACAACTCCGGTAAAATAAATATCAGGATAAATACAACAGCTATAAGCCATTTTATATTGAACAGCTGTTTCCATTGCCGGGTGATGAATAAATGCCCACAAATGGCTCCGCAGATAGGCACAAGTGCAAACAGACCTTTGGTCATTACGGCACATGCGGCAAAAAGGCAGGCTAATAACAACTGCCCATAGTTGCCTTTTTGTGCCCGATAAAAATGGTATACCGAAGCAATGATCAATCCCGTCAAATACGGCTCGGCGCGTACATCGTTATTGGAAAGTACCATGTGCTGTGCCGTTAACAATATCACCACCGACCATAAAGCTATCTGTGCATTATATAACCTTTTAGCAAACAAATAAGTGTAACCCGCTCCCATCAGCATAAAAAGTATGGCAGGCAGTTTATACGCAAAGGTTGTAAAACCAAAAAGTTTAAAAGAAAAGGCGGTTATCCAAAAAGGGAAGTGCGGCTTATCCAGCCAATCAGTACCATTATAAAACAGCTCAATGTAATTATTGCGCTGCACCATGGTTTTGGCAATTGTAGCATACAGCGTACCATCGGGCCCCATAATGGGGATGAACAATCCGGTCAGATTGATCAGCACCGCCGCACCTATAAAAAGGTACAGCCATTGTTTATCAATTGCAAGGTTTGATTGCGTCATCTATATTCAAAGGTAGCAGTTTGCCCTAATTAACCTATGATGTGCTATTTTTTCGCGGTACTCAGCAAACGATAGCCCACCAGTTCATCCCAGCGGGCGCTTGGCGGCCTGTAGTAAACCAATACCTGGTATTCATTCTCGGTTTCAAAGTGGGTGCCTTCCAAGGGTACATCATCTGCTTTGCCTGCATTGTCTACCCAAATGTATTCAAAGTCGTAAACGCCTTGCTTTAAAAACTGCTTAATGAAATATTTCCCAACCGCAGGGTCATAGTCCATTTTACTACGTGCATCTGTGCGGTAATCATTAAACTTACCAATAAGGTGCACGGCGCCTTGCGTAGGCAGGTTATTACCGGCGAGGCTAAAATACACGTAGGTATAGTCGCCATCGCGACGGGCATCGTTACCATCCTGGTTCAAAATATAAAACCGCCCATCGTTATCAAACTGGAACAAATAATCGGGACTGTTACGGACAGGGTCGGTTAATAAAACCACAGCATATGCTGTGTCGCGGTAGATCCGGCCAACGCGGTCTGTATTAAGTTTAAGTGTTCGCGTATCGAAGTGCCTAAACTCATTGCGTCCGGCAAAATTATTTATGTTGATATCATTGTAGATCAGTTGCCCATTGCGCACATACGTAGGTGCAATATTGGTCTGCGCTGTTTCACGTCGCTCGTTCTGCATTACTACTACCCGCATATCGGAATTAGGATTTTGGACAACCAATCCGCCATAATTTACCTGCACATTCACTTTTTGCCCTGTTTGCCTTAACTGAACAAGGTTGGGCGTAACTACATCGGCGGCCACAGCAACACGGCTACCTAAAACATAAAAACGGCGGTTGAGGATCATTTTTGATTGATCCCCGTCCTCGTAAACCTTCAGTACATAATTGCCGGATATTTTAGGTTTGATATTATCGTTTGGAAACTTCAGCTCATAATGCGTGTATTTACGCATGGTGTTGGTGGAGTAGAAATAATCAATTATTCTATCGTCCTGATAACTTTGCAGGTAAAACCCGGTTGAGAGACCCGATGAGTTCCACTTGTTGTCGCAATGCTCAATGGTATAATAATAATTATGATAGCCGCCGCGCAGATCGTCAAAACCTAATAAAAGCTGCTCGGCTGTGTTAAGGTTGATAACGGGGAAAGAGCCAACTTTTGAGGTGGTATAAAACTCTACGCTTTTTATGGCAGGGCTAAAAACGTTGTTGGTATAGGGCGTTTGAGCAAAAGTGTTTATGCTGATGAATAGCAGTAGTGCTAAAATAAATCTCCTCATATTACAATAATAAGGAAAAACCAACAAGTCATGCTGAACTTGTTTCAGCACCCCACAGGACATACCATTCCGCTTATCAGATGAGATGCCGAAACAAGTTCGGCATGACGAGAATGAATTGATAAACTAAGCCTCCAACTCCATTATCTGCTCAGCCAGGGTTTCCCATTGCTGTTGCATTTGCTTAAGCTCCGATTGCTTTTGCGCATATGCCGCATTGGTTTCCTTCAGCTTCGCGCTGTCGTTATATATTTTATCGTCAGCTAGCTTAGCTTCATAGTCCTTAACAGCTTTTTCCAAAACAGCTAT
>CAMLFI010000041.1 GCA_946479225.1 uncultured Mucilaginibacter sp.
ATTATTATAATTTTTACAATAGTCCTAAATACATCCATCAAAAAATAGCGACGGTGCCGTGGTTTAGTCTTGAGCTATTGCGAAACGGCCCTCAACCTGGCTTGTATGCCATAACCTTTCCTGAATATTTATACGTGATCTATAAAAAGCGAGAAGAGACAGAAGCGTTTAAGGATATTTACCGACCCCTTGATATGCCTAATTATGAAGTAAGCGTATTAACGTTGTTTAATGATCCGCCGTATGCGCTATTTGATAGCAACGGAATTGTGGTAGGAGAGAGCCCATTGTTTGAGGGCGCGTGGTCAAAACCGCGCCTTTCAGAATTATTGCCGGTTGATTATACACCATCCGCACCGTTGAATTGAGCTAAACAATTTACAATCGGCACATCAAATAATTATTACATTTGTCACGACTAATCAATATGAAGTTTATTTATCAAATCTGGTGGAAAATACTTGCCGTTGTAATAATATTTTACACGTTAATAGCTGGTTTTCTATTTAAAGTGCCTGTTTTGCCTATAATGCACGAAGCTATAAGGAATTCTTATTTCCACATTCCGATGTGGATTGCCATGTTTACCGTATTTACCATTTCAGTAATATATAGCATCAGATACCTGGCAACAGGAAAAGAGGAATATGACCTGATTGCGGTTGAGAGCGTCAACACCGGAATCTTTTTTTTTGTTTTAGGTTTATTAAGTGGGATGATGTGGGCCAAATATACCTGGGGCGAAGCATGGAGTAATGATCCTAAGGAAAATAGTGCTGCTATTGCGTTTTTATTATATTGTGCTTATTCAGTACTGCGTAGCTCAATGGATGAAGAGCAAAAGCGAGCCAAGATATCAGCGATATATAACATATTCGCTTTCCCAATAATGATAGTGCTGATAATGGTGCTGCCAAGGCTAACTGATTCATTACATCCGGGCAATGGTGGCAATCCTGCCTTTGGCAAATTAGATATGGATAACAGCATGCGTATAGTATTGTACCCTGCTTTTATTGCATGGAGTTTAATAGGCGTTTGGATAGCTACATTACGCTACCGCATCCGTTTAATAGAATATAAAAATAACGAAATAAATTAATGAGAAAACTTTCAATATTATTCTTGCTTTTATTAAGCTATGCAAGCTGTTTTGCACAGGAAAACGCCGAAGTAGAGATGGCTTTTGATATGCGTAGTTCGGGCAAAATTTATGTAGTTATAGCAACCATAGTTATCATATTTGCCGGTTTAGCGGTATATCTTTTCAGTATAGACAGGCGATTGAGAAAGATCGAAAAAGAAAAATAACCCTCCTAAAATAATCTATGTTTGTTTAAACATAGTTTTCATACCATTGTTAATAATAGTATAAAAATAGTTCCGCTTAAATAGTTGCAATATTGATAAAAATTGTACCACATTTGCGTTCTATTTTAAGAAAAATATAATTGTTAACACACTATGGCTACAATAATTTCAGCCGCTGATACCGATACTCACTTTTTTGCCGATGTATGTAAAAACTTTGACTATGCAGCGCAATTCACACAACATAATGCGGGTTTATTAGACCAGATCAAATCGTGTAACAGCGTTTACCGTTTTCGTTTTCCTATTCGCAGAGGAAACGGTTTTGAAGTTATAGATGCATGGCGCGTAGAGCACTCTCACCACCAATCGCCAACAAAAGGTGGTATACGCTACAGCGAAATGGTTAATGAGGATGAAGTAATGGCACTCGCCGCGCTTATGACCTATAAATGCGCTATTGTTAATGTTCCGTTTGGCGGAGCAAAAGGAGGCATAAAGATCAATCCGAAGAATTATACCGTTCAGGAACTGGAGAATATAACCCGTCGGTATACTGTTGAGCTGATAAAGAAAAATTTTATAGGCCCAAGCATTGACGTTCCGGCCCCGGATTATGGCTCAGGCGAGCGCGAAATGGGCTGGATAGCCGATACCTATGCTACCATGAATCCCGGTCAACTGGATGCAATGGGCTGCGTAACAGGCAAGCCTATAGCTTTGCATGGTATTCATGGCCGCCGCGAAGCTACAGGCAGGGGAGTGGCTATTGCTACCCGCGAATGTGTGAGTGTTGCCGAAGACATGGCTAAACTAGGCCTTACTCCGGGTATTGATGGTAAAAAGATAATAGTACAGGGTTTAGGTAACGTAGGTTATTACTCCGCCAAATTTTTATCAGAATTTGGTGGCCTAATAGTAGGGATATGCGAATTTGAAGGCGCCGTTTATAATGAAGACGGATTGGACGTTGAGGCTGTTTTTCAACATCGTAAAGCAACCGGGTCAATACTTGGCTTTAGTGGTGCAAAAAAGGAATTCACCAACTCGGGTGAAGGCCTGGAGCAGCAATGTGATATTTTGGTGCCTGCAGCGTTAGAAAATCAGATCACACAAAGCAACGCACCTAATATTAAAGCGAAGATCATTATAGAAGGAGCCAACGGCCCCACTACTCCTGAGGCCGAGGCTATATTTTATAAAAAAGGCGGCATTATAGTGCCTGATCTGTACGCAAATGCGGGCGGTGTAACGGTGTCGTATTTTGAGTGGTTAAAAAACCTTTCGCACGTGGCGTTTGGCCGCATTAACAGGCGTTTTGAAGAGAATTCAAATCTGAACCTGGTTAACATGGTTGAAGGGATTACGGGCTTATCGCTTACACCCTTGCAAAGGGCAACAATAGTTAAAGGCGCATCAGAGCTTGAATTAGTTAATTCAGGTTTAGAAGACACCATGATCCGCTCTTACCACGAAATTAGAGAGATATACAAAAGCAACCCTAAAATTGATACTTTGCGCACTGCGGCTTTGGTTGCGGTAATTAATAAGATAGCCATATCCTACCAAAACCTTGGTGTGTGGCCATAATAACATACCACAAAAGCGATAAGGACCGGGAAACCGGTCCTTTTTTGTTATAAATAAGTTGCAAATCATTGCCTTGTAAAAATCATTTCTAAAAGGTTAAATTTACCTTCACTGAAAAATGAACCGGCCATTTAAATTTTTATTTACGATATTAATATTTGCAGGCACCGGTGTTTACGCCCAGTGCCCTGAAAATATTGGTTTTGAGGACGGGACATTTAAAAACTGGGAAATTTTTATAGGTGAAGTAGCGCGTGTTACCAATGAAATAACTGTAAGCGAAGTCGGTCAGCCTCCTTTTTCCAGATTGCGAATAATGAGTGCAGCTAACCCAACAGAAGACCCGTATGGACATTTTCCCACTGTTAGCCCCAATGGCAGTAAATATGCTGTTAAAATAGGAGATTCTGACACCGGCCGGAGGGTTGATAGGCTTACCTATACATTTACAGTACCGCAAGCGACTCAGTATGGGTTGGTGTTAAACTACGCTGCGGTACTACAAAATCCAAACGGCCACAGTAATGCCGAACAACCCAGATTCACTGTTACGGCATTTAATGTAACGGATAATAAAGAGATAGAATGCCCCGGATTTGATTTTATTGCAGGAAATGGCGAAAAGGGCTTTATACTTTCTGATGTGGTGACCTCCAACCCCAGACCAGGTGGGGGCACTGATGTTACGTCGATATTTTATAAGGATTGGTCCGCTACAACGATAAATCTTCTTGGCTATGCCGGCAAAACCATACGCCTGGTCTTCACCACAAATGATTGTACCAGGGGTGGCCATTTTGGTTATGCATATTTTGATATAAATGAACAATGTAACAGCCCTATAACAGGCAATACTTACTGCGAAGGGCAAACTTTTGTTACCTTAAAAGGGCCCAGAGGGTTTAACAAATACAAGTGGTATAAAAAAAATGATATGACCACGTTATTAGACACCACTCAAACACTTAAAATAAGCCCTGCGCCGGCTGTTGGTACAGAATATAGCCTTGTGATTGAAGCATTGCCGGGGTTGGGATGCTCGGACACATTACATACAATTATCAACAAATCGCCTTCAGCATTTACTTTTATGGTAAAACAGCCGGTGTTTTATTTTTGCGAGGGAACCACGTTTAATTTAACAGCACCTAATATCACCGAGGGGAGTTCGACGGGATTGCTGCCTTTTGAATATTATACAGATCCGGTTACCGAAGAATACCTACGCAATCCTGATAAAATATCACAGCCCGGTATTTATTATATTAAGGGAGCGAACGCGGATGGCTGTTCAAACACCTTGAGTGTCGAGCTGAAGTTTTATGATGCCGTTGTAATTGCTGCCACAGATCCTCCGCCGGTACAATATCCCGCTACGGTAGACCTTACATCTGCATATGCGCGCAATCCTGATTATACTTATTCTTTTTATTCTGATGCTAAGCTCACCAAGGCGATCGATAATTTCAGAAACATAAGTACCACGGGCAAATATTACGTTAAAGCAGTGTCTAGAAACGGTTGCGAAAAGGTTGTTACTATTAACGCTGTAATAAACCCGCCGCCGCCAAATATCATTTCAGGCCCTACGGTATTTACCCCAAATAATGATGGGATAAATGATCTGTTTAATATAACCATTAAAGGGTTTGTAGATTTTGGAACGTTAAGTATTTATAATCGCGCCGGGCAATTTTTATTTAAAACCAAAAAGCAGGCAGCTCCCTGGGATGGAAATTTTAACGGGCGATCATTGCCTGCCGGCACCTACTATTGGCTGTTTGAGGGTACCGACCAATATTACCACACCAAAATAAACAAGGGAGGGTATGTAAGTATTATTAAATGACCAATTTGCTTTTTTTATAATGCGCCGACTGTTTAAACTACTTATCATTATATTTTTTAGCATCTCTGGTGCGTATGCTCAGTGCCCTGAAAATATTGGTTTTGAAGACGGTACGTTTAAAAACTGGGAAACTTATGCCGGGCAACGTACCACGGTTATTTCAGTGCCAATTGAAGCCAGCCAACCGGTTTACCCCCGGGAGGTAATTATGAAAGCTGGTGACGAAGCACTTGACCCATATGGGCATTTTCCTACCGTTAGTCCCAACGGCAGCGGGTATGCAGTACGGTTAGGAGATAATGAAATCCAGGGAAAAATTGATCAGCTTACCTACACCTTTACAGTCCCACCATCGGGTCAATACGGGTTAATTTTGAACTACGCGGTTGTATTACAGAATCCTTCAGATCATAGCGACTCAGAACAGCCGAGGTTTACTGTTAAAGCGTATAATGTAACAGATAGCAGAGAATTAGATTGTCCTACGTTTGATTTCATTGCCAGAAATGAAAATTTTAAGCTTTCTGATATAGAAATTACAACCACCGGGCTAAACGGCAACCCGAATGTAACTTCTATATATTATAAAGATTGGTCGGCTACCACTATCAACCTTTTGGGCTATGCGGGTAAGACTATCCGCTTAACTTTTACCACAAACGACTGTACCAGGGGCGGGCATTTTGGTTACGCCTATTTTGATATAAATGAACAGTGTACCAGCCCTATAACAGGCAATACCTACTGCGAGGGACAAAACTTTTTAACACTTAGGGGCCCCCGTGGATTTAATAACTACAAATGGTATGCTAAAAATGACATGAACACGGTGTTAGACACCACTCAAACACTTAAATTAAGCCCTGCACCTGCGCCGGGCACCGAATACAGCCTGGTGATTGACGCCAAACCGGGATTAGGGTGTCGCGATACTTTATATACAACCATTTTTAAATCGCCTGCATCATTTATATTTAAAGTAAAGCAGCCGGTTTTTTATTTTTGCGAGGGAACGGCATTTAATTTAACAGCGCCTGCTATAACCGATGGTAGTACGGCCGGGTTGCTCCCGTTTGAATATTATACAGACCCGGTTACTGAGGAGTATTTGCGAGATCCGAACAAAATTACAAAGCCGGGCATTTATTACATCAAGGCAACTAATGCTGAAGGATGTTCTAACACTTTACCCGTCGAACTGAAGTATTATGATCCGGTTACTATAAGTGTTACCGATCCTCTTTCGGTACAATATCCCGCTACTCCGGACCTTACATCTGCATACACGCGCAATCCTGATTATACTTATTCTTTTTATTCTGATGCTAAGCTTACCGAGGCGATCGATAATTTCAGAAACATAAGCACCACTGGGAGATATTACGTTAAAGCAGTATCGCAAAACGGTTGCGAAAAGGTTGTTGCTATTAACGCTGTAATAAACCCACCGCCGCCAAATATTATTTCCGGACCGACAGTATTTACACCCAATAATGATGGAATTAACGATTTCTTTAATATAACGATTAAAGGGTTTGTAGATTTTGGAACGTTAAGTATCTATAACCGCGCCGGGCAATTTTTATTTAAAACCAATAAGCTGGCCGCCACATGGGATGGCAGTTTTAATGGACGATCATTGCCCGCCGGTACCTACTATTGGCTGTTTGAGGGCACCGATCAATATTACCACACCAAAATAACCAAAAGCGGATATGTAAGTATCATAAAATAGCGGTAGTTATCAATAATAATTCTAAATAAAACATATCCCTTGTAATAAATATAATTCCCTCAACGTTTTGTATTTTTGCGATTGCTAATTAAAGAGGGATAGACCTGTAATGAAGAAGAGTTCAATTTTTGGCTTAGTTATTATTGCAATAGCCATTGCGGTTATTATAAGTGTGTACAGCAGCGCAAGTACGTATGGGCATTTTGAGGATGCAAAGAACACCGATAGCGAATTACAAGTAAAGGGCCAGTTAAATAAAGAAAAAGATTTGATTTATGATGCGACAAAGGATGCCAACTATTTTTCTTTTTACATGAAGGATAGTAACGGCGAAGAGTGTAAGGTTGTTTTTGCAGGCACAAAACCTCAGGATTTTGAACGTTCAGAAGATATTGTTTTAACTGGTAAAATGCAGGGCAAAGAGTTTCATGCATCTAAAATACTGATGAAGTGCCCATCTAAATACACGCAGGATAAAGTGGAGATAACAGAGGTAAAAGCTAAACAAGCCAGTTTATAATGAAGAAAAGCTCCATTTTAGGCCTTGTTGTAATTGCGATTGCTGTTGGGGTTATTATAAGTTTATACGGTAGTGCAAGTAGCTACGGATCTTTCTCGGATGCGCGTAAAACTACTGATGAATTGCACGTAGTTGGTCAGTTAAATCGCCAAAAAGAGTTACACTACGATCCTGTGAAGGATGCGAACTATTTTTCTTTTTATATAAAAGATAACCAGGGCGAGGAGTGCAAAGTTGAATTTAGCGGTGCTAAACCCCAGGATTTTGAACGATCAGAAGAAGTTGTTATGGTTGGTAAAATGGAAGGGAATAAATTCCATGCATCACACATAACCTTAAAATGTCCGTCAAAATACACAAACGATAAAGTAGAATTTACAGAATTCAAGGCTAAGCAAGCCAACATATAACCAATTTTAATGGATACAGCTTTCGTCGGCGAGCACCTTTTACCCGGGGCTTTGGGCCAGTTTTTTATAGTTTTAGCGTTCGGTTCCGCATTATTTTCTGCAATAGCTTATTATTTTGCTACTAATGATAAAACCGGCGATAAGTCGTGGGGCCGCCTTGGCCGTATAGGTTTTTATATAAATACAATTTCTGTTATTGGTATAGGCACCTGTCTGTATTATATCATCTTAAATCACCTTTTTGAATATTACTACGCCCACGAGCACTCATCAAGAGCATTGCCGGTGCAGTATATCGTGTCCAGCTTTTGGGATGGACAGGAGGGAAGCTTCTGGCTTTGGACCTTCTGGCAAGCCGTTTTGGGTAATGTACTGATATGGAGGGCAAAATCATGGGAGCGCCCGGTAATGACCGTTGTAGCATTCTCCCAGGCCATGTTAGCTACCTTTTTATTAGGTGTTGAGATATTTGGAACCCGTATAGGTTCATCCCCTTTTATTTTGCTTCGCGAAGCTTTTAACCTGAAGGAATCAGCACCGATATTTACCACTAACCCTGAGCTTTTTAAAAACTACCTGAGCTATATAAAGGATGGCAACGGCATGAATCCGCTGCTGCAAAATTATTGGATGGTTATACACCCGCCAACCTTGTTTTTAGGCTTTGGCTCCATGGTAATTCCGTTTGCTTATGCTATTGCCGGTTTATGGCAAAAACGCTATACCGAATGGGTAAAGCCTGCTATCCCTTATGGGTTATTTGCCATGATGATATTAGGCACAGGTATTATAATGGGCGCTTTCTGGGCATACGAGTCGCTTACCTTCGGCGGTTTCTGGGCCTGGGATCCGGTTGAAAATGCTTCTATCATTCCGTGGCTGATATTGGTTGGCGCTGTTCACGTGCTTATCGTTTACAAAAACTCCGGGCACTCTTATATCACAGCTACTATCATGACGCTGTTAAGCTTTGTGCTGGTACTTTACGCTTCTTTCCTTACCCGTAGCGGTATATTGGGCGATACATCAGTTCACTCCTTTACTGATGCGGGCATGTTCTGGCATTTGGCAATTGACGTAATACTGTTTTTGCTGGCTGCCGTTGTTTTATTGGTTATCCGCTGGAAGGACCTGCCAACATCTAAGAAGGACGAAGACACCTACTCGCGCGAGTTCTGGATGTTTGTGGGTTCGGTATTTTTGTGTTTATCATGCTTTCACCTGGTGGTAGTTTCATCTATCCCCGTTTGGAATGCTGCTTTTGGAACCAAGCTTGCGCCGCCTTCTGACCCTGTTAAGCATTACAACATCATACAAGCATCTTTTGCAATAATTATAACCCTGCTTACCGGTGTTACCCAGTTTTTAAAATACAAAAAAACCAATACCACCCAGTTTTTCATAACTACAACTGTTTACATTGGTGTAGCTGCCTTGCTAACGGGCGCTATAGCTTATTTAACCGGCGTTTATAAGCTCAACTTCGCGTTTGTATTGGTTATGCTGGGCGGTATCTATTCTATATTAGCTAACGGCAAAGTATTGGCTGATGCCATAAAAGGTAAATTTAAACTGGCGGGCTCGGCAGTGGCGCATATTGGTTTTGGTTTGATAATGGTTGGCGCACTTATTTCTGCGGGTACCAGTAAGGTTATATCAGAAAATACGACCGGCGAGCAGTATACTGAGGAGTTTATTAAGGGCAAAAACAATCCGTTGGAGAATGTCACCATGTACAAAAACACGCCTGTGCAAATGGGCAAGTACCAGGTGACTTACGTAGGCGACTCTATAGCGCCACCAAACCATTACTTTAAAGTGCAATACAAAGCATTTGATAAAGATGGCAAAGTTACCGAAGAGTTTGTGTTGAAACCCAATGCGCAGGCCAACCGCAAAATGGGCTTGATCTCTTCCCCTGATACACGGCATTATTTGTTCAGCGATATCTATACCCACGTAAACATGGCAAATGCCATCACCTATGATGAAACTGCCGAGGCAGATAGCCATGAAGGGGAGGATGATGCCAGTAAGTATGAAGCACCTTTAGTTTATGAGGTTGCGGTAGGAGATACCCTGCCATTCAGGGAAGGCTATGTGTTGCTTCAAAGCATATCGAAAGTTGATAAGGTAAAAAGCATAGAGCTTAACGAAAAAGATGTGGCTGTTGAAGCTAAATTACAAGTGGTATCAAATGGTAAAACGTACACGGCCACACCAATTTACCTGATAAAGAATAGTAACGCTTTTGATTTTGCTCACAAAGTAGACGACCTGGGTATAAAGCTTCGCTTCTCTAAAATAATTCCGGAGAAGAATATGGTGGAGATCACCCTGTATCAGCAGCCGCCAAGCGCACGTAAATACATAGTAATGCGTGCTATTCAGTTCCCTTTTATAAACCTATTATGGGCGGGTACCATAATAATGGTGATAGGTACGCTGATGGCTATATTCAGAAGAAATAAGGAATTGAAAACGGTATAAACATACCTTAAACGGTAATGAAAGATAATGCTAATCATCGTAAAGCCTTGTTAACGCAAGGCTTTACTGTTTTAAATGGAATTTATACTACTGCGGAATTAAAACAGCTTATTTCTATTATTGATGCTGCTGATAAATCCGGAAATACTTTCAGAAAAACTGATGATCTGTTTGCCATTAGGCAGATATTGAAGGAAATTCCCGCCGTGTTGCCCGTTATCTTCAACGAAAAACTAACCCAACTTATAACTGAACTTTTTGATGATGACTACTTTGTGTCAAAATCTATTTATTTTGATAAACCTCAAAAATCCAATTGGTTTGTTGCATGGCATCGCGATCTTACGGTATCGGTTAATAAAAAAGTAGCATTGCTTGGTTTTACAAATTGGACGGTAAAGCAAAACCAGTTTGCGGTGCAGCCGCCATTAGATATCTTAAAAGAAAATTTTACTGTACGCCTACATCTTGACAATACTGATAAAGATAACGGCGCTTTAAAAGTCATCCCCGGCTCTCATTTGGATAGCGAGTTTAACACAGATGGCGCATATAAGGAAGCAGAAGTTATTTGCGATGTTGAAGCGGGAGGTGTGATGCTTATGCGCCCTTTATTGATGCACGCTTCTAACAGAACGGTCAACGATCAGAGAAGACGAGTGTTGCACATAGAATTTAGTAAAGGTGCTTTGCCCGAGCAAATTGATTGGTCTGAGAGAATTGATTTCAATTACAGTCGTTAGTAAAGTTTTAAATTACTAGTTGGATTTAAAAAGAAGCGGTAGGTGGTGCGATCCAATAGCTATCGGATCCCCTTTAGGGAGTATAGCCGGGCAAAAGGCATAATCACCAAACGTTCCTCTGGAACGTGAAATTTTCGAGATATCAATAGCTACCAACCAAACGTTCCTCTGGAACGACTCGCTTATTCATCCCATCGGGATGTTTGGTTGGTAGTTAAAATTAATAATTAGGATGTCGTTCCATAGGAACGTTTGGTGAAATCAGCCATGCTGCCTTTTTGTGGGCCATACTCGCTACAGCGGAGGGTTTTGGCGGCGACGTAAGAATTTACAACGCCTTTAAATATTCCAAAAAAAGATGCAGTGCCTCTTTTTTGCTTTCGGTCAATTCAAAATCTATCTTATTCATCAAATAGTCATGAATATCGAAATCTTCTCTTTCAGGTATTTCAGCAAATAAAGCTTCGCGATGCTGTAAGCCGTATTTAAGTGAAGCGTTAAATTCATCTACAAAAATTTGCGGGATAGGCTTGTTGGCTATCCAGGCTGCAAAAACAAAGGGCAATCCGGTAAATTTATGCCACTCGCCAGCCAGATCATAAGCGAAAGGAAATTTTTCCTTTTTTCCGAATGTGCGATCACCTATTTGCACAAAGGCTGTTTCGTTATCCGTTAAGTTGGAATAATCAGGAGCATCAGTTATAAACTCCGGACTTACCTTCCAGTAATTTTTAAGGAGTACACGGGCTAAATTGTTGGATG
>CAMLFI010000042.1 GCA_946479225.1 uncultured Mucilaginibacter sp.
ATCTGATCATTTTGGGCATGTCGCCCGGCGAGGCTACGTTTTCAACGCCGGGGCACCTGCGCGCGTATAATATCATTACCGGTAAAATGGAATGGATCTTTCATACGGTTCCGCATCCCGGCGAATATGGCTATGAGACCTGGCCTAAAGATGCCTATAAATATGTAGGCGGGGCAAATACCTGGGGAGAGATATCTATTGACGCCAAACGCGGAATAGCTTATTTTCCTATAGGCTCGCCAACTTATGATTATTATGGCGCCGACCGCAAGGGCCAAAACTTATATGGTAACTGCCTTTTGGCTTTGGATGCCCGCACAGGCAAAAGGTTATGGCACTACCAGCTAGTGCACCACGATATATGGGATTTTGATGTTGTACCGGCTCCGCAGCTGGTAACCGTAAACCATAACGGTAAAAAAATAGATGCAGTTGCACAGGCTACCAAACACGGATTTATGTTCGCCTTCAACCGTGTTACGGGTGAACCATTATGGCCAATTGAAGAACGCCCTGTACCGAAAAGTAATGTACCGGGAGAAGAATCGTGGCCTACGCAGCCCTTTCCTACCGTATTGCAGCCATTTAGCCGCCAGGAAGTGAAGTTTGAAGACCTTAACCCCTATTTTACGGCAGAGCAAAAAGAGACCTGGAAAAAGCGTATGGCAGCTGCAAAAAGCGGCTTGTTTGAACCATTATCTGACCAATACGAAACCATCACTATGCCAGGGGCGAATGGTGGTGCAATTACCGGCAATACAGCATCAAACCCAATGAAGGGCTTGGTGTTTGTATCAACGCAAGACAAGCCATCTGTTTACAAGTTAAAAAAGGCTGAGCCTGCGGAGTTGCGTATCCCACTATCAGCCAACGAAACTGAAGCAGCAAAAGCGCTTTACGCGCAAAACTGCCAGTCGTGCCACGGAATTAATTATGAAGGTGGCGTTGGCCCATCTCTGGCAAACGTCAGCAACAGGGTAACTTTTGACAACTTTAAAACAACAGTAAGCGTTGGAAAAGGCCAGATGCCGGCCTTTCTTCATCTTGGTGAGCAAAATGTTACGGCTGTATATAAGCTACTTTCAGGGCCCGGCGGTGGAAGACCGGGCGGTGCAGCAGGAAGAGGTGGCCCTCCGGGAGCCTTGGCGGCAGGACCTGTTACCGGTCCGGTAGTGGCTACGGGTGGTGCTCCGGGTGCCGAAGAGTTTAGGAAGATCGCCAATAAACCTATGACAGCTTATCCGGATGGAGTTACTCCGCCTAAAGATCGCTATGTAGATGGATCATCAACAAGCTATGGTCTGGGGTTCCCTAATTTGGTAGGTCCGCCGTGGTCATCAGTAGTGTGCTATGATTTGAATACCGGTAAAATAAAATGGAAAAGGCCGCTGGGCAATGATGAGAAAGTTGCACCCGGCCAAAACTTAGGTATACCGGTTGGCTCGCAGCATAAAGGTATGGTGGTTACCTCTACCGGCATTATTTTCGCGACCTGTGCAGATGGATTAATATATGCCTACGATGAAGACAATGGCAACCTGTTGTGGAAATACAAGTTCCCCCGTGTATCTGAAGGAGTGCCGGCTATGTACCAGGTAAATGGCAGGCAATATTTAGTTGTATGTGCCGTAAATGATAAAGTAACAGAAGGCGCGGCCAATAATATTACGCCAAGGGCCTATTATGTTTTTGCTTTAACCAAAAAAAAATAACATCTATTCTAAAATATCAATGAACAGAAGAAAATTTATAAGCACTACATCAAGCTTAGCACTTAGCGCTACTGCTGCGCCTGCCTTTGCCCGTATTTTACCCGCAAAAGACATAATGGACCGCATAGGCATGGGTACCCTCCTGTTCCGTAATCAAATTAAAACACGGCCGGAAATGGTGGTAGTTAACGAGCTTACCTTGCTTGATATTCCGCAGCATCACCGGGAAGTTTTCGGCGTTAAAAAATTGGAATTTTGGAGTGACCACTTAATGTCGTTGGATAAGGCTTATTTAACAGACTTGAAGGGCAAAATTAAAAAGGCGGGGTGCGAACTGTTAAATTTTCAAATAGATACTTCGCCGGCCGACAGAACGCCATATGATCTGGCTACATTGGATGAGGAAAGACGTAAAGCGGGTGTTGAACAGGTAAAAAAATGGTTGGATATAGCAGCCTTTTTAGGAACCAAAAGTGTGCGTGTAAATCCCGGAGGCGCACGAAATTCTTCGGTAGAACAAAGTATTAAATCATATCAGGAATTGTTACCGGTGGCAAAGGCAAAAAACATAATTATAGTTGCAGCCAACCACTCCGGCATTGAAAGAGACGCAGATAAGCACCTTGAAATAGTAAAGGGCGCACCGGGATTATATACCCAACCCGATTTTGGTAATTATAACAACCCCGCAATTATGTATGATTCGCTTGCGAAGATATTACCTCTGGCTTATGTGGTTTCTGCTAAAGTATCAAACGTTGCGCTTGTTGATGGTAAAATAACAACCCCTCAGTATGATTTTGATAAATGTGTGCAGCTTGCAGAAAGCTCTGGCTTCAAAGGCGTTTATATCATGAATCAGTGGGGAAATATACCTGCAGGAGTAAGCACTGATGACATAGGTAAATGGATGGTGGAGCACATTAAAGCCAATATAAAAGCTTAATCTGCGTGGTTACACCTTGTTTGATCCGGCTGACTCGTTTGCAAGTTTAGCAGCTTCTGTTTTAGGCGCCTCGCAAGCAAAGCCAAACAAGCATCTATCTTTTATCATAGCTGCAACCTCGGCCGGAACATACTCTTCCCAACCTGTTGTGCCCTGCTTTATCATCTGCAGCACTTTGTCTGTTTGTACATTCAGGTTACTTTCTTTATAATGCCTTATATCTTCTATCTTATTGTTGGCAATAAGATAGCGGTAAAGATCTATTAAGTGCGGAGGCGGATAAAACCTAAGGCAGTTCCAAATAACGCCATCGCGCAACGTGGGATAAATAAACAGTTTAACTTTGCGACTGAATAGTGTAGCGAACGACTCTAATATCCCGCCTTGCAAATCCTGGTAATGCTCCTCGGCGAAGATGTACTCCAGATTGGGATAACCCAGCACCACTCCTAACTTTAGCTTGGTTATCTTTGAAAGATAAGCCACCAATTTATAATACTCATGAAAATTGGATATCATAACTGTTTGCCCCAGGGAGCAAAGTATATCAACCCGATCAAGGAAATCCTTTTCGTCAATTTCAGCCAGCGGGTCGGCATCTCGTTCTTTTAACGATTGCAGCGTTAGTTCGGTAACCACCATCACATTATCCTTATCAACATCGGCCTCCTGCATAAATTGTTTTACGCCGGTGTTAAGCATGTCTATATGTACATTTATAACCGGCCTGAAGCGGCCCCTTATTACCACTGCGTGCTTTTTGTAAAGCGCCTCTGATGGTTGCATGTTTTTACCGTCAGGACCGAATACAGCAGCATCAGAGAAACCATATTTTACCAAATGAAGACTCATTAGGCGATTATCCACCTTGCTGAAATCGGGACCCTCAAAACGGATCATATCGATCTGAATACGATCAGGCGACAGGTCATCCATAAGGGATAACAGGAACATGGGCGGATTTTCGTGATAATAAAAACAGGCATACAATAAATTTACGCCTAATACACCCACCGCTTGCTGCTGTAGGTTATTATCATTATCCAACAATTTAACGTGTAACACTACGTCGTTATGGGCTCCATGAGGTTTTAATTGAAACCTCAACCCCATCCATCCGTGCCCTTCATTGGTTTTATGATAGTTAAGCGCTGATATGGTATCGCACAAAGCAAAAAATGTAGTATTGTCTCCACGTTGTGCCTCCAAACGCTCGACTATTAATCCATACTCGTGCTCAAGCATAGCCAATAAACGCGGCTCACTAACGTAGCGTCGTACTTTCTGCGTTCCGTAAATGGCATCTGATACAACCATGTCATAGGCCGACATCGTTTTGGCAATGGTACCTGAAGAAGCACCTGCTTTAAAAAAATTAGCTGCAACATCCTGCCCCGCACCTATCTCTGCAAACGACCCATATATTTTGGAATCCAAATTTATAGCCAGTGCTTTTTGTTTTGTTCCGAGGTCCTTATTGTAACTAACAGCCATATTTTCACCTATTTAAAAGGATACCGTCACCGATATCTTTTTATAAAAATACGATTTTTTTAATATTTAACAGTCTTATTTGGGAAAAACGCAATGAAATAAATCGTTTGATATAATAAAGGTATTAGGTATGAAATTGTTTTGACACAATAAGTTCAGCCCTATAATATCTTGTTATAAAAAAGTAGAAATGCTTTAGTAAAAGGCGAAAAAAAGCCGGACCTAATTGTTTGGTGACAATTTAGATCCGGCTTTTATTTAACAATTATGCTCTTTAGAAATACGCTTTCTATTTTACTTCGAATGAAAAATAAGCAGACCCGGTCCGTCCGTTATTACTGATACCTTGCAACACGCCTATATATTTGCCCGGCATATCTGAGGTGAAGTAACTTGTGCTTACTTTGCCATCCGGCGCGGTGGTCAGATCAGGATTCCAGTAAAGCGCGTTTCTAAAATCGGGTAAACGCGAGGTCTTTTCGTCGGTACTATCATACACCGGCGAATAAAATTGCCGCTGTAATTGCAAGCCTTCATAATCCAGCAGAACCGCCTTTGGATTTAACTCAAAGCTGCTCATATCACCTTTGTAAGTGGTTAGATTAACCAGTCCTTCAAAAGCCGCGGCACCATTAAACACACGCTCGGGTAACACATCCACCCTTTTTATTTTTAGAGGGTCGACTTCAAAAATTTTATTGTTATCAAATACAGGCACGCCATCAACCATAACCAATGGTTCATCGTTAAATACGCCGCGTTGGTTAAATACCTTCAGGTATAGCTTTTTGTCCTTCCTTACCAAAAATATATACGAAACAAACTCCCGCATTACCTCTTCCATAGTTGTGAAACGTGTAAACTGATCTAATACAAAGCTCTTTGCCGGCTGGCCAAAAAACGATGAAGAATCGGTATCTGTAGCATAAAACTGTCTCATACCGGCTGATTGATAGGTGTTTTGAACCTGCATACTTAGGCTGTGTTCTGTTAACAGCGGCTTTTGTGCTGCCGATAGATTAAACGCGGGTAACGAAGTAGCCGAAAACTTGTCGGAGAATGGACTCGCCAGATCTATTTTGTATGCAGTACTATCAACAAAATGATTGGCCTGTAAAACAACTTCTTTGGTACCATATATAAAGCCCGAATTAAATAAGAAATGCCCGTTAGCGTCAGAACGTGTTGAGAACAACCTTGCTTTTGTTCCGGGGAATGAAATATAGGTTAATGTATTAGGTGCCGGACTTCCCGAAACCCTGTTACTGATGGTTCCGGATACAATTTGACCCGCATACTCCGGCGGGAACTGAAATGACGGTTTTTTAGCGGATGTTGCGTCGGTCCAATTGAAGGCACGCCATCCTTGTGCAAGTAACAGGTTATCAAGCGCCTGGTTGGTTTCCCTGCTGTCGTCTTTGAAATAAAAATCGGGCGATTCAACAATACCCTTTACATCAGCGCTTAACCAAACAAAACTATTAATACCCGCTTCGTCTGTTCGCTGCAATGAATCAACGCGATATACTGAAAGCGAAAGTGAGGCAGGGTCTGCTTTTGATGATTCATCAACCGCGCTAACATCAAGACCTATCTTTTTGCGTTTATCGTAAGAGGCCGCGTCTGTTTTAGCATCAATTTTTAATTGCTTGCCTGGCCTTTTAAATATTAACCGCTCACTAACCGGCTGGCGCTGTGCATTAAAAAGCGTAAGCTGATTAACACCATCGGCAAGTTTATTTTTATCAATAGTGTAGTGCCCGGCATTGTTGGTCATTGCCAATTCGGCAGCTACCTGCACGCTTGCACTATTGTGCAGTAACAAATATAAATGCTCAGAAGCGTCGCTATTTTTACTGCTTACAGTTACATCCCAGGCTGCACCATTGTCTTGCGCCTGCATAACATAACCACGTGCATTTGCTGCCGGTAATGTTTTAGTTATCGCCTTGTTGCCTATTTTTACAACAGCTTTGTAAGTTTTACCAGCCGCCGGTGTAAATAAAAATGTTCCTATCCCCATTTTTAGGGGACTAAACCTTGCCACCGTGTCGTTGTTCTGATCAACTATCGCTCCCCGGTAATTTACGCCCCTTCCGTGGCTATCGGTAACTTTAACTGCCACTTTGCTGTTCAAATTCTCTACCAGGTTTCCACCCTCCGGCATAAACTGAACATCAAAATCTGAAGCGGCTAATTGAGAATTGTCCGGCTGTTGGGATAGATTTACAACTGTTATAGGTTTTTCAAAAAAGTTATCCGCGTCAAAATTCTTCATCCAGGCGGTGTAAGCTCTAAGCAGATAATTTCCGTTTGCCACAGATGCAGGGAGATAAATTGAGCCGTTGCCCTGGCCGTCTTTCAGTGTTACTTTGGTTTGTAATACGGGCGCGTGTTTACTGTCTAAAAGC
Organism: uncultured Mucilaginibacter sp.; assembly: GCA_946479225.1. The sequence goes on from CAMLFI010000042.1 coordinate 6,564, forward strand.
TCAATATAAGCTACCTTGCTCAAATCAAGCGGAACATGCGATGCCCCCTCAACATTGTATACCTTAAACCAAAGTATCTCGCCTGTAAGGTAAAAATCCTTGTTTACATGTAGATACAGCTTTTCTTTTAAAACCTGTTTTTTGTAATTTTCAATATTGGTTTTAAGGTCGGTTAAATTTTGTGCCTTGGCCCCCAGAGCGGCAGCAATTAAGAATGCCATAAAAAGCATTCTGTTTGATAAAAGGTATCGGTTCATTTCTTTCATAATTTATCTTTTATACCAATATGGTGGTCTTACATTTACTCCGCCCTGCAAACGGCAGTCTACACATATAAATTCGCTTGTAGTCGACCAGCCGGTTTGATCGCCCTTAAGCGGATATTGATCTATTATTATATACTTGGGCTTATCCGGAATAAGCAAATGCGTTTCTATATCGCTCCTGCCTATCGGCGTTGTGAAGAAAAACAAGCGACCCGGCATTAGTGCACCGCAAACATCCCCAGGGTTAAACTCCGGCGACTGGCGCCAATGGGGAACCATTTGATAGGTGGAAAGTGTAAGCCTTTTTTCTGTCACGGTGCCGGCGCTTATAAAGCCTATAACCACTTCGCCCGGGTTAGTTGTCGACTTTATATTACTAAAAAGCTGTGATGGTTGCGAATCAAAAATACTACCTACCGTTTCGTTATTCTTTTGCAAGGCCTGCCAAAAGTCAAAGCCTTCCTTGGTAAGCACTGTTTGTTTAACAAGTATACTATACCCTATCAAAATTTTAAATGAACTTGACCCTATAGAATTTACGAGCAGGCCCTCTATCCTATCTCCGGCGTTATTAACACTTGTACCCAACGCTATATTGGTTGACGGGGCGCTTTTCCAGCAGTTGTAAATGTCGTCCTCCGGAAAAAGTCTTGGCAGTATCTGGTGGTTTTCTATTTTATAATAAGATATTACCGGCGCTGTATACTGCCATGTTTCTATATAATGATATTTATAGTACCGGCTTTTACCTGAGCCATCATGAGTAGACGCATATATGTTAAAATTATCGCGTCTAAAGTCATACGTAACCGTATCTATTGGCGGCGATACTTTACTTTCTACAAAATCAGACAGGTACTCTTTGTTGTCCTTAGTACGGATTCGTAAGCGGTATTTTTTAGTCTTATCCAAGTTTAAAGATGGCCGGCCATAATTACCACTTTTTAAAAGCTCGGGCAGCACATAAGTGGCGCCGGCATCGCTTTCTACCTGTACAACAGCTCCTTTTTCGAAAGCAACAACAGCTTTCTTATCCAACTTAAAGGTTCGGCTTAATGTAAATATAGTTGAATCAGCACCTGTATTTATGAGGCCCTCTACAACAAAATAGTTAGGATTGATGTCATTCACATTGGGCAGATATTTTTCTCTACACGCATGCAGCAGCATAGAGGTTAAAAAACCTGCTCCAAGTAAAATAATATTGCCTTTGCTTATTCTCATACTACTTCCAATAAGATGGCCGTTTTGTGGTTCCGCCTAATAGCCGGCAGTCTGCACAATAAAGCAGCGGGGCACGCGCGGCCTGCAGAGGCGGGAAAACCCAAATAAACGGGTCGCCGGGAGCTAATTTATATCCAAGGGACTCTTCACATATCGATTGATCCGGAAGGTTGAACCATTCGGAAGGCAAATCCTTAGCATGAATTATAATACGCTTTTGGGTTACCGAGCCTGCGCTTATAAACCCTATCACGGTTTCCGAGGGGTCCTTTGTCGACCTGATATTGCCAAATAACAGTGATGGTTGCGCGTCAAAAATGCTTCCCACACTTTCTGTGTTTTTTCTTAGACTTTCATAAAACTCAAACCCTTCGCGGGTAAGAACTGTTTGTTTAACCAATAAACTGTATGCAGTATTCAATTTTTGCGACCTTCCGGGTACTGAAATAATCGGTCTGTCAGCTAACCGGTCCTCTGAAAGATTGTTTGTAGCAGCCAACAAAATATTGCCGGACGTTAAAGTACGCCAGCAGGTAGTAATATCATCTTCCGGAAATATCCTGTCAACTCTCACTCCATTTACAATTTTAAGATATGACTTAAAATAAGCGTTGTACTCCCATGTCTCTTCATAGCTATGTTGGTAATAAATACTTTTTCCCGATGGGTCGTAAGTATCAACATGAAAATGTACACTGGTGTCTCTGATTTCGTGTCTCAAATCAAATTGCGGCGACAACTTGCTTTCAACAAAATCAGAAAGGTATTCCCTGTTATCCTTTGTACGGATCCTTAGCCTGTATTTTTTTGTTTGATCGGCAATAAACGGTGGCCGGCCGTATCTGCCTGCTTTTTTTAATTCCTGTAATACATAGGTTTCACCCGCATCGCTTTCAACCTGCACTATAGCGCTCTTTTCGGGCGCCTCAATGGGTTTATTGTTCAATTTAAATGTGCGGCTCAAACTATATATGGTAGAGTCTCCACCGGTATTGATTAAACCTTCAACAACCAGATAGTTAATATTAAAATCCTTAATTTCGGGCACATACTTCTCCTTGCAGCTATAAAGCAGCATCCAGATCAGCACCAGCAAAGCTGCGCCGACTTTTAATTTTACATGTGCTTTATTATCTGCTTTAACTTTCATTTCGTTATTATCTTATCCAATAAGACGGCATTTTAGTGGTGCCCCCTTGCAAACGGCAATCTACGCACTCATAAACTTTTGTAGCTAAAAGTGTATCAGGATGAACATTAGGGTGCATCCACTCAATTGGTATATATTCTGTTTGAGTTGGGTCAAGCAATAAAGCCTTTACCTTAGGTTCTGGTATTGAATCTGTATGCTTTACGCAATACGGGTCCGGAACCGGCCCAATAAAATCAAATGGAAATTGATTAGCTACCAGCAATATGCGTTTTTCTGTTCTTGTACCGGCGCTGATAAATCCTATAACCACTTCGGTAGGATTTGAGGTACATTTAATATTGCCAACCAGCAATGATGGTTGAGAATCGAATATACTTCCAACTTTTTCTGTATTCTTATTTAGCGTTTCATAAAATTCAAAACCAGCTTTGGTTAGCACCGTTTGCTTTACTAAAACGCTGTACTCAATTCTCACTCTTTGCGAACCCGGAAGTATGTCTATTATTAAATTATCGGCTAAACGATCCTCGGCTAGGGTAGCTGTGGTAGCTATGGGCAGTTTTGTAGATACTGCTTCATGGTAACAGTCGTATATGTCGTCCTTCGGATAAATTCTGTCTTTCAAAAGGTGGTTCTCAACTTTTAAGATCGAATGTTGCGGGGCTCTGTATTGCCACGTTTCTATATAGGTGTAACTATAATAGCGGCTTTTGCCTGTTGGGTCATTGGTGTTGGAATATATGTTTAAGTTACCGTGTCTAAAATCGAATGTTAACTCAACCGGCGGCGATACTTTGCTTTCTACAAAGTCAGATAAATACTCCCTATTATCCCTAGTACGTATTCGCAACCTGTATTTTTTTGTTTGATCAAGATTAAGTGCGGGCACAGCATAGGTACCTGGCTTTGCCGCTAACTCAGGCAATATATAACTACCCCCTGCGTCACTTTCAATAGCAACAATAGCCGCTCTTTCAACGGCCATTACAGCTTTGCTTTCCAATTTAAAGGTTCGGCTAAGTTTAAAAATGGTTGAATCAGTGCCTGTATTAATAAAGCCGTCAACTACAAGGTAATTAGGGTTAACATCTTTAATTTGTGGCACATATTTTTCTTTGCAGGCATACACGCAAAAAATTAAAAGCAAAGCTGCGCCAACTTTAAATTTTCCAAGTGTTCTATAATCAGCGTTTACTATCATTTTTTTTCGATCAACGTATCCAATAAGATGGCATTTTAGTTGTTCCTCCCTGTAAACGGCAGTCTACGCACTCATGAATCTTAGTAGCTAAAAGAGTGTCAACCGTAAGGTTAAAATCAATCGGAATTAGGTCAGTTGTAGTCGGGTCCAATAACACCGGTTTAATTTTACCAGTTGTTAGCGAATCTGTATGCTTTACGCAATAAGGATCAGGAACCGGCCCAATAAAATCAAAAGGAAACTGATTAGCTACCAGCAATATACGCTTTTCAGTTGTAGTACCGGCGCTTATAAACCCTATCACAACCTCGGCCGGATTGGTTGTGCACCTAATATTGCCGGATAGCAGCGATGGCTGCGAATCAAAAATACTGCCTACTCTTTCGGTGTTTTTTGCGAGTGTTTCAAGAAATTCGAAACCGGCTTTTGTAAGTACGCTTTGTTTAACCAACACACTATATTCGATCCTTACTTTTTGAGAACTCGGAAGAATATCTACAATCAGGTTATCAGCTAAACGGTCCTCGGCAAGTGTAGTGGTTGTAGCAATGTTGATTTTGCTGGAAGTTGATTGGTGATAACAATCATATATATCATCCTCGGGATAACGCCTTTGTACAAGTTTGTGATTCTCAACTTTATAAATGGAATGCTGAGGTGCCCGATATTGCCAGGTTTCTGTATAAGTATAATTATAATAGCGACTTTTGCCGGTAGCATCATTCGTGTTTGAGTATATGTTTAAGTTACCGTGCCTGAAATCATGTGTTAACGTAACCGGCGGCGATACTTTGCTTTCTACAAAATCAGATAAATATTCTCTATTGTCTTTAGTGCGTATTCTTAATCTGTATTTTTTTGATTGATCAAGATTAAGCGCGGGCACAGCGTAGGTACCAGGCTTTGCCGCTAACTCAGGCAATATATAACTACCCCCTGCGTCACTTTCAATAG
>CAMLFI010000043.1 GCA_946479225.1 uncultured Mucilaginibacter sp.
ACATATTTTGGCAATTACCCATAAAAACTTTGCATAGGCTTTGTCTGCATCTATGCTGCCACCGAAGCAATATTCAACGCCAATTGCCGCATCGTTCGCGTTTACGCCATACATTTGGTCGTCTTTTGGCACATTGTATAAAACGTGCCATGCTTTTTCGGGCGGGGCAGTCAGGGCCGGTACGCATTCAAGTATCTGCTTGTCATCAACAAACAAATGGGCCGATGCTGTTGGCTGCGCATCTTTGGTATTGATATAATAGCTGATATTACTCAAAGCAGTAGATCCGGGGTTTCCGGTATCATGCACCACGATAAAACGAACCTTATTGATCAGCGCGCCCGATCTTCTTCGGGATGGTTTGGGGATGTATTTTGCCCCGATGGTGTATTTTTCTTTAAATGACATGGTTTATAGGTTTAGGACTTATCCAACGGGTTGTTCTTCTAAATTGGTGTCAGCAGATACATTGAGCTTATCTGTTTTCTTTTCTGTTTCTGCAGAGTTCGACTTGTTTTCGGTGGTTTTTATGGCGGCGTAGGTAGCTGAACTTAAACCAAGCAAAACAAGGTTGTTGTTGTCAATAAGTGGCATAATGGCGTCTACACTCCCGGATGTGGCTGTCGGAAGGTGTTCCATTACATAGGCAATAAACCACAGGCCGAAAACAAAATTGAACACCACGGTTTGAAAACGGGTTATGCTTACGTTGTTGTGATCTGAAAGAATATCCAGAATAAAGTTAGCCCCGTTCTTATCCTGGTGCCGAACGATATTTGGGTCTGTTTCGTCGCTTACATCAATAGCCTTGGCCGTGGCAATAGTGGCGGCGCTAATGCCTAATAGGATAACAGTTGAGGTATTTAGGCCCGGTGCCTGGTTAAAATCGATAATTATTGTAATAAAAGAAGCTAAGACAATAATGGTCCACCAGGCAAGCTGTACACGAGACCAGCTGTAAGGTTGTTTTTCGGCGTTGCTGCGATCTTTAAGCATGCAATAATTTTTATTGCAATAAAGCACAGCAATTGATAAGAGGACAAATACTATCCAGAAAATGGTAATTGATGACATAGTAATTTAGGTTTTAAGTGATGCCTTATAGGGGCCGGTTAGATAATTAATATACCTGTAACAGCTTATCAGACAATCAAATATAACAAGAATAACTACTGGTGCAACTATGCGGCTAATGTTTTTTACTAGCTTTATTCTGATGTAATAACACCGGGTAATATATATCGCAATAAAATGAGTTGGTTGCTTAATAGTAAAGATTTAAAAATTAATAAATACTTTTACGTGCGCTTAATTGTATAAAAAGCGATTAAAACCGCATCACCAAGAATGAAATACGGCCTTTACGCTTTGTTGTTTAACCTGGCATTAATTTTTACTGTTAAAGGCGTCAAGGCTCAGCGTACTTACCGTAACCAGGTAGGTAACAGGTTAGACAACGATCAATATGTTAACCCATATAATGACCGTTATTATATGGCGGGTTATTTATTAAACTTTACCACGGTATTAAACAGCGGTAAAGATTGTGCAAGTCTTTTAGGTGGCGGAACTATAAAAAAAACCCTCGAGCTGGAAATTGGGCAACAAATATACGGCCCTTTTGCTACCTGGGCCCGGTACGATTGGCTACAAGACCGCCCTTATACCGGGTATTTATATGCCGGCGCAGCCCTAACCTGGTTTAATGAGGATGAAAGCGCCTTAAAGATCAGCGCGCAGGTGGGTACCATAGGGCCGGCATCAATGGCAGAAAAGGTGCAGAAAAGCTTTCATCATGCATTTAATTTAAAAGACCCGGAAGGCTGGCAATACCAGCTTAATAACGAGGTAGGACTTAACCTTGAGGCCCAATACACCCGTTTGCTATATCGTAATAACAGTGAATGGCTGGATGTAGCCGCTACTCCGTCGCTGCGGTTGGGTAATACCTTTAGCAACGCTACGGCAGCTGTACAGTTGCGTATTGGCAGTTTAGATAAACTCTACCAATCAGCCGGTACCAATAGCCGCGTAAGCATGGGCGGCGACCGTCAAAAACACGAGCTTTACTTTTTTGCCATACCGCAGCTAAGCTATGTAGCCTATAATGCCACTATACAGGGCGGTATGTTTATTAAGGATAAAGGCCCTGTTCATTACGATGTGATCAATTTAGTGTTTACCCAGCAACTGGGTGTGCAGTTCGCTACCGACAGATGGTCGGCGGCGTATACCGCTATCATTCGTACCAAGGAGGTGGGGGGCGGAAGCAGCGCCCTTGGCCAGCAATGGGGGACGCTTGCGCTGGCTTATCGCTTTGGCGGTAATTAGGCAAAATAGCGGGTGATCCAAAATAAATACGTTACCAAAAAAATAAACAGGTAATTTATTGAATGTTAAGTACTTAACTATTTAATGTGAAACTACTTATTCGTCAGGAAAAGTAGCTGTGGATTGGTTGTAAATTGCTGATTATAAGCTAATTGTAGAAGGACAAAAACAGCGATTTTTTGGCATTTTTTGGATCAGTTTGGATCACTTTTGGATCACCTTAGCAACACAATAGCAACACAATAGCAACACTTTTGCAACAGCTGTTTTACCTCAAATCTCCAATATTAACCACATCCATATCGCTGTAGTCCTGGTTTTCGCCGCCCATACCCCATATAAACGAATAATTGCTGGTGCCGCAGCCTGAGTGGATAGACCATGGCGGACTGATAACCGCCTGGTGGTTATGTACGGTGATATGTCGCGTTTCCTGCGGCTGCCCCATAAAATGGAAAACGGTTTGGTTGTTCGGCAAATCGAAATAAAAGTACGCCTCCATTCTGCGGTCGTGTGTGTGGGCGGGCATAGTGTTCCAAACACTGCCGGTGTTTAAAACTGTTAGGCCCATTACCAACTGACAGCTTTTTATACCATCGGCAAAAATGTATTTATACACGGTACGATGGTTAGATGTTTCTGTTGACCCGATTGTCATGGGGCTGGCATCAATGGCCATCATCAGCCGGGTAGGGTAGGCCATATGCGCGGGAGTTGAAAGTATATAAAAAACAGCGGGATCATCTACATCTGCTGATGCGAAACTAACCTCTTTGCTTCCCCGGCCAATATACAGGCAGTCTTTTTTCCCGAGTTCGTATTGCGTTCCATCCACCACAATAGTACCTGCGCCGCCTACATTAATAACACCCATTTCCCGTCGCTCCAAAAAATACTCCGCTTTTAGCATCGCAATATTTTTAAGTGTGAGCGCATCTACTTCAGGCATGGCGCCCCCTATAATTACCCTATCATAATGGCTGTAGGTAAAGCACATTTTGCCGGGCTTCATCATTTCTTCAATCAAAAACTGCTCACGCAGCTCGGCAGTGTTCAATCCCTTTATTTCTTTGGGGCTGTTGTGGTATCGCTGTTGCATGGTATTATAGGTTAGATGACTATTGGTAACGTAAAATTACAAATATTACAACAACAGTTTTTCTATTGATGAACTTTCTGGCTTAATCGATCATTGTTTTTTCACTTGATAAGGAATGTAGTTTTCCCATTTCCAGGGGGTGTAAGTATCTGCAATAGTAATTTTTAAAATTTCCCTGAAAATGCTCTCCGCATTATCGCTATTAGAAAGTATCACTATCCCGATCTCTTTTTCAGGAAATAAAATAGTGTAGTGTTGAAACCCATCGCCATGCCCCTCTTTAAAGGCGCCAAATCCAAAAGGCGATTGCAATATGCCCCAGCCTAAGCCATAGTTTAATTGTACGTTATCGTTTTCATTTGACTGTACAAGTGATAGCGGGCCAAATTGTGCCTTGGTCTTTATCGGGAAATTAAGTTTGAACATGGTATCAGTTATCGGCGATCTTTCCTTTACCAGCCTTGAAAGGTGTTTTACAAACAATGAATAATCTATTAAATTGGTTTCCATTGAGCCTGCGGCCTGTGCTTCTTCTCTTTTCTCTTTTGTTATTACTTTTTGCTCATTATTGTGCCCGTTGCAATAGCTTTTGTCAAATCGTTCTTGCCATACATAACTGGTATTACGCATTTGCAAGGGATCAAACACTTCGTCTTTGGCCAGTTGTTCAAGGCCCTTTCCGGTGATATGCTCTATTACATATTGCAAAAGCATAAAGCCTTCGCCCGAATAATAATACTGTGTTCCCGGGTCAAAATAAATTTTAAGTTTACGCTTGTTTTCAAGATCATCTGGTCTTGGTATCCGCCTCCAGTTTTGCAATCCCGATGTATGCGACAGACACATTCTGGCCGTTATTTGGGTATAGCGTTTATCAGTTTTCAAATCCTGAAAGCCGCGTTGTTTATCACTCTTAAACTCCGGAATAGGAACATTTAAATATTGTTGAAGGGGTTTGTCAAGATCAAGTGTACCCTTAACAACCAATTTAGCCACCAAATAGCCAAAAACCGCTTTACTTAATGATGCGCCATAAAAAATATCGTTGATCTGCAAGGGGATTTTCTCATCAAGGTTAGCGTATCCGAAAGCCTTATGGTAAACAATTTGATTGGCATTAATTACAGAAATAGCCATTCCGCTAACCCGGGCCGAATCCATCAGGGCTTTTATCCTTGTATCTAATTTCGATACTTCAATTTTCGTGCTGTCAATTCTCTCTATAATCGTCCGGGTAGAGTCTGTCAGTACCTTAATATCGTTATCAAATTGGTTTTTTCTGATGTTTTCTGATTCTTCTTTTGAGATACATGACACCGCTATCAAGCTGACAATCAAAAATCTTATAGCATACTTTAATTTGCTCATTATCGTGTTTCCTATTTTAAAAAGGCAAAACTTGGTTTATAGTCAACCTGTCCGTTGCGGCGGAATTTTATTGTATTGGTTATAATGATAACTATATTGAATAAATACATACACCATGGTACAAACATGGAAAGCCCAATGAACAGAAATGTAGTGAAGATAGCCAGGAAGAATGCTATGGCCCAGGTAATTTGAAAGTTGATTATTGCCTTTGCCAGTTGATCAATATCTTCAACCTTTTCCTTTTTAAATAGCCATATCGCTAATGGTATTATAAATCCGAGCAGGGGAAATACGATAAAACTAAACTGTGATAAATTTAAAATTGCCAAAACATCATTGTCTTTATTGGTTTTCTGATTAATTAGCTCGTTTTCTGAAACATCTAACGGTAAGGCCAATCGTTTTAATGTGTCTCCGCGTGGCACAGAGCCGCCATTTTCAATCCGTTGAACGGTCCTCAGACTTAATCCGGCTTTGTCAGCGAGCTGCTCCTGAGAAAGTCCCTTTCTTGTTCTTAAATCTTTTATTTTTTTTGCCAGATCCGGACTTTTCATTGTGATAATATGAAATCAGATAGCAAAGGTATAGAGTTATTTTAGTTTTCTTTAGGACTTATATGCGCCATTTATACGACAAGTGCGGCCGCAAAGTATTCATATACTGGTATTTGATGGGTTAGGTTCTAAATTACGTATCCCATGCGGCGACATTAGATATTATTCGGTAATTTCCATATTAAGCTCAACACTATTTAACAACCAATGTATACTCCCCCCACAACTCCGTTTTATGCGATTGATAATCACCATCAGGATCGGCCATGGGCAAGGCTGTGCGTACAACGGCCGACTTTGATGTAACCTCAACTGATGTAGAAGCTATTCTTTCTGACGGTACCTCCTCACGTGGTTTGTTAGGATCAAATTCGGGTATATCCAGTTTAATACGGTAACTAAAGCTTTTATTGTTAGTCAGATCAAGCCCTAAATATTTCAACGGAATGGCTACCTCAAAAACGGGTTGCGTGCCTTGCAATTTACCAACGGCTATAATTTCTTTATCGTTATAAAGCGGCAGAGCTGTTTCTGATATTCCTTTCAGGCCCGACACGCCTATTTCTTTAAGCACCGTTGTTAACCGCTTGTCCGCTATTTTCCTTATTGAGTCTATTGTTCTGAGGTGGGCCAAAGTATCCCGCTTAAATTCCCTTAAGCTAAGCAATGGCATCATCACCGTCATCATCGCATTATTGCTCAGCGAAACCGGAAAGGTAACGGTTGCATTACCCACTGCTTTTGCCCTTGCCTTTTTATCTAACGTATGGCTGGTAGTGAAGGCGATACCTCCGTTAAGCACCTTTGTGGTTACTGTTACGTCAACACCGCGAATGGCTAAGTAGAGGTTAGCACCATCATTGGCCACTAAATAATAAATGCGGTTAGTTTCGTTATAAGCCCACGGCATGTTGGCCCATTCGGTTAAACGGCCATCTATTTTTACGTTTTGCGGTGCAAGTGCGCTGCCTTGCTGTATCAGTGGTAGCTTTTGTGCATTAGTGGCTGTAGCAATGCACAAAAGCAATGCAGCTGCAGGTAAAATATTAAATATTAGTTTTTTCACGGGCTGTGTGGCAGGTTTATATTTAGCTCATCTAAGATAGTAGTAATAAATAAAAACTACAATTTTAGTTAATTAAAATTAAAATGTATGTGGTTAATATGCGATAGCTGAGTTGAGGAATAGCACAAAATCAGTCCCAGATTTTGCCCCAAAAACCGTATTTTTGCGGCTTATGAGTATTGCTAAAACCTATTCGCCAAAACAAGCCGAAGAAAAATGGTACAGTTACTGGCTGCAACATAAATTTTTTAAGTCGGTGCCCGATGGGCGCGAATCCTACACCATTGTAATGCCTCCGCCCAACGTTACCGGGGTGCTGCACATGGGCCACATGCTGAATAATACCATACAGGATGTGCTGATACGCCGGGCGCGCATGAAAGGTAAAAACGCCTGCTGGGTGCCCGGTACAGACCACGCCAGCATTGCTACCGAGACTAAGGTTGTTGCCATGCTTAAAGAAAAAGGCATCAGCAAAAAAGACCTTACCCGCGAAGAGTTTTTAGCTTATGCATGGGAGTGGAAAGAGAAATATGGCGGTATTATTCTGGATCAGTTAAAGAAATTAGGCGCATCATGCGATTGGGACCGTACCCGTTTTACTATGGACCCGGACCTGAGCGATGCCGTGCTGGATACCTTTATCCACCTGTACAAAAAAGGGCTTATCTACCGCGGTATCCGCATGGTAAACTGGGACCCGCAAGGTAAAACTGCGGTGAGTGATGAGGAGGTTGTACGTAAAGAGGTTAATCAGAAGCTTTATTATATTAAGTATAAAGTAGCAAGTAGCAAGTATCAAGATGATAGGCAAAAGTCTAACGACTTGATACTTGATACTAAGTACTTAACAATAGCTACCACCCGTCCTGAAACTATAATGGCTGATGCGGCCATATGCATTAACCCCAACGATGAGCGGTATATGCATCTGCATGGTCAATCGGTTTTTATCCCGTTGATCAACCGCGAGATACCCGTTATACTGGATGAGTATGTGACCATGGATTTTGGTACCGGCTGTTTAAAAGTTACCCCTGCGCATGATCTGAATGATTATGAGTTGGGTCAAAAGCATAAGCTGCCCGTTATTGATATTTTAAATGATGACGGTACCCTGAATGACAAAGCGCAGATATTGGTAGGAGAGGACCGTTTCGCAGCACGTAAGAAGATCGCGGTTATGCTGGAAGAAGCAGGGGCGTTAGAGAAGGTAGAAGAATACAAATCGCAGGTAGGTTTTTCTGAGCGTACCAACGCGGTTATTGAACCTAAGCTATCTATGCAATGGTTCTGTAAAATGGGCGAAATGGCTAAGCCGGCGCTGGATTATGTATTAAAAGGCGAGGTTAAACTGATCCCGGAAAAGTTCACCAATACCTACCGCCATTGGATGGAAAACGTGCAGGATTGGTGTATTAGCAGGCAGTTATGGTGGGGGCAGCAAATCCCCGCCTGGTATTTACCCAACGGCGAATATGTGATTGCGAAGACCGCAGAAGAGGCCTTTGCAGAAGCAAGAGTCAAGAATCAAGAGTTAAGAATTGAAGATCTGGTGCAGGAAGAAGACGTTGTAGATACCTGGTTCTCATCATGGTTATGGCCAATTTCTGTTTTTGATGGATTTAAAGACCCCGAGAATGCTGATATTAAATATTATTATCCAACTAACGACCTGGTAACCGCGCCGGAAATATTGTTTTTTTGGGTAGCACGTATGATAATGGCAGGGCACGAGTTTAAAGGAGATCTTCCTTTCAGGAACGTTTACCTTACCGGTATTGTACGTGATAAACAGGGGAGAAAGATGTCAAAATCATTAGGTAACTCGCCTGATCCGCTGGATCTGATAGACCAATACGGTGCGGATGGTGTGCGCGTGGGGATGCTGCTGAGCTCACCTGCCGGCAACGACCTGATGTTTGACGAAAAGGACTGTTTACAGGGCCGTAACTTCTTTAACAAAGTTTGGAACGCTTTCCTGCTGATAAAGGGCTGGGAGGTTGACGATACCTTGCAAAACCCGAATACTGTAACCATTAAATGGTTTGAAAGCCGCTTTAACCAGGGGCTCCAGGAAATTGAAGAGGCCTTTGCACAATACCGCTTGTCGGAAGCATTGATGTCAACCTATAAACTGGTTTGGGACGATTTCTGCGCCTGGTACCTGGAGATGATAAAGCCTGCGTATCAGCATCCTATCGACAGGGAAACGTACAATAAAACAGTTAGTTTCTTTGAAAATATATTAAAGATACTGCATCCGTTTATGCCTTTTATAACTGAAGAGTTATGGCATGATGATCTGTTTAAAGAACGGGCGGATGATGATTGCTGTATCGTTGCTCAATTACCAACAATTGGGGAAATTAATTCCCGTTTGGTGAGTGATATAGAAGTGGTTAAACAAATAATTGCCCAGGTGAGAAATATTCGTCAGAATAAACAAATATCGCCAAAAGAAACATTGCAACTCTTGGTTAAGCCCGGTTCCGGAATTGATTATGAGGCGTACCGTTACATAATTGTTAAGTTGGCTAATCTCAACGAGTTCTCGCTTGTAAATAATAAGGTGAGCGATGCAGCAGGCTTTTTGGTATCAACAGACGAGTTTTTTATCCCACTGCAAGAAACGATAGACGCTGAGGCTGAGCAGGAACGCCTGCAAAAAGAAAAAAATTACCTGGAAGGTTTCCTAAAATCGGTTGATGCAAAATTAGCTAATGAGCGTTTTATGGCTAACGCGAAACCCGAAATAATTGATAACGAGCTGAAGAAAAAAGCGGATGCTGAGGCGAAATTAAAAATAGTAGAAGAAAACCTCCGCGGATTGGCAGGCTAATTGCGCTGCTTTAACGCTATAGTTGTGAAAATTAATAAACATATATTTAATATTTTGTTAATTTAGAAACCACAGTTATACCCACGAGATAAGGCGTTGTAAATGAGCGGTACTGCAAGTTTTCTTAATTTTTCTATTGATCGGATATTGTCAGACAAGCAATCCTCGCTTGACAATGCCCGTATCCGGCTTTTATATTATGGTTTAGCGCTGTCTTTTTTCACCTCGCTGCTCCTGTTTTTCGAGGTTGTTTACAAAGAACATCTAATTATAAGTATCATAACAGGCACTTTAGCGCTTACAGCAGCCGTGTTATTTAAATATTTAACCTATAAGCCAAATTATCGCGCTATATCTCATGCCGCACTTATTGTTGGCACAATTGCACATTTAATAAATAGTTACATAGTAAAGCAAAATGTTGATGCTATAACGGTGAGTGTAATAGTTTTAATGATGCTATTTAGTTTTAATATGCTTGGCCAAAAAATGGGCTATGTTTATTCTGCGCTGAATATTTTTCCGATATTATTACTGTTAGTGCTGCAAAATGGTAATTCATTCCTGATAACCCTTAAGCCCGAAAAAATTGACGACGCGACATTTATCATAACCATCTCGTCCTGCTTTGTATTGATATTGTTTGTTTACAGCCACTTTTATGCTTCATTTACTAAAGCATTATCACAGCTTTCTCAAACTACTGAACAACAGGATGCCCTTGCCACTAAATTTGAAAGCGCGATAGAAAAGGCGCAGAAATCGTCAGAGATCAAATCAGAGTTTCTTTCTACCATGTCGCACGAGATACGCACCCCGCTTAACGCTGTTATTGGTATGACGGATCTTTTGATAATGGGTGGCCCACGTGCCGATCAAAAAGAAAACCTTGAAGTACTTAAATTCTCTGCAAGTAATTTACTATCTATTGTAAATGATGTCTTGGATTTTAACAAGATAGAGTCGGGTAAGCTGGTGTTTGAAAAAATACGCCTTAACTTATATGAGCTCATGAGTAGCATTTGTGGAGGCCAAACAATAACCGCGCAGCAAAAAGGTTTGAATTTTACGTTGGATATTGACAGTGCCTTGCAAAGTAAAACGTTATTCGGCGATCCTACGCGCATTACCCAAATTGTGTTTAACCTGGTTAGTAATGCAATTAAATTTACCACCAAGGGCGATATACTGGTTAAGGTATCGTGCATAGAAGATCGTCATGATCGCCTTACCGTTAATTTTTTGGTAAAAGATACAGGTATTGGAATACCGCAGGATAGACTCGATGTTATTTTTGAGCCATTTACACAGGAATCAGTTAGCACTACCCGGCAGTATGGCGGTACCGGTTTAGGCCTGGCAATTGTTAAGCGTTTGCTTGAACTACAGGGTCTAAAAGTGAACGTTAACAGTGTTGTTGATGAAGGTTCTGAATTCTCATTCAATATGGAGTTTCCGGTAGCTACTGAAAAGCAGGCTATTGTAGATAAAAAGACACCGCTGGTTGTTCAAACAGAAGCGGAAGCTTTTGGTTCAATGCGGATGCTGATAGCCGAGGATAACCCGGTTAACGTAATGCTGATGAAAAAGCTGCTGTCAAAATGGAACATTACGCCGTTTATAGCCGAGAATGGCGAGCGTGCTATTGAATTTGTACAGTATGGCAACTTTGATATCATATTAATGGATCTGCAAATGCCTGTAATGAACGGTTTTGACGCGGCAATTGAGATCCGTAAAATGGCCGACCCTCAAAAAGCTAATATCCCTATTATCGCTTTAACTGCTTCGGCGCTGTTTGACATAAAGGAACGCGTGTTTAGCTCGGGTATGAATGATTATGTGTCAAAGCCGTTTAAACCTAATGAGCTTTACGATAAAATCCTAAACCTGGTACCCACCGCCCCCGATATTAAACACCCGCGTATACCGGAAGTTGCTCAATAAACCGGAAAGATCCATCTTCGAAATTTATAACGCAGAAATAATGTTGCAGCCCGTTGGTAACTGCCAAAAGCTCAATTTTATGTACCATGTTATAACGGGCTATTTGCTCAAACACTTTTTGATTTATGGCTACGCCGGG
>CAMLFI010000044.1 GCA_946479225.1 uncultured Mucilaginibacter sp.
CGGCCGCACCGATTATATTGTGGGTAATGTTGGCCTTAACACACTTTATCAGGTGAGCGATAAGTATCCTGCCTACATTACCGCCAAGGACTTTGATAACCGCGGCAGATTAGATGCTTTCCCTTCATTGTACTTTCCCGATGTGGACGGAACCAAAAAAGAATATCCGGTATTTGTGCGCGACGACGCTGTTAAACAACTGATCAGTCTGCGTAAAAAATTCACCAATTATAAATCATATGCGAACGCTACTTTACAAGATCTGTTGACGCCTGAACAATATAAAGGAGCTATCAGGTTGGCGGCGAACACACAGCAATCATGCTATTTGCGAAATGATGGCAACGGTAAGTTTACGGCTATACCGCTACCAACAGCAGCACAGATATCAACCCTGAATGGAATGACAGTTGAAGACTACGACGGTGACGGCAATTTGGATGTGATTATTAACGGTAACGATTATGGCACCGATGTTTCAATTGGCCGATATGACGCCCTTAATGGCTTAATGCTTAAAGGCGACGGTAAGGGTAACTTTAAACAGGTGCCGATAATAAACAGTGGTATATATATACCCGGCAACGGCAAAGCCCTGGTAAAGCTGCGTAGTAAAAGCGGAAAATACTTAATAGCAGCCAGCCAAAATAAAGGGCCGGTAAAACTGTTTGAAATGAGGAAAAATGTTGGAGCTGTTATACCCGGCATGTTGGATGTTAGTGCTATGGTTCATTATAAAAACGGAACCATAGCCAAATACGAATTTTATTATGGGTCATCGTTTCTTTCACAGTCTGGCAGATTTATAAGCGTAGACAGCAGTGTATCGGGTATTACAATAAAACGAAGCGACGGCAGTAGCTACGAGGCTTCTATAGCTAAATTATGAAAGTAGTTAAAGCATTTGTTTTAACATTGGGCTGTATATGCCTGTTTAACGCCTGTGACTTTAAGCAGGATGATAACGTGCAAATGGTTGAACTTTTAAAAAAGCAGGATCTTTTTGAAACTAATGCAGATAATATATATGCGGTTTCGGCGGTTTTGCAACAGCAGGACTCTATTATTAATGGTGCTGAGCCGGGAACTGATCTGTTTCAGAATTATGTTACAAAAGCCAATGTTTTGCTGCAAATGGGCCGCGAGCAAGAGGCCGTAGATATTTTAGACAGCCTGAACAATTTATTTATAGCTGATTATGCGCAGCGCCAGGCATTATTAAAAAATTTGGCCATAGCTTATATGCGTTTGGGCGAACGTACTAACTGCATCAATAATCACTCGGCAAAAGCTTGCATTTATCCTATAGAAGGTGCGGGAATACACATGGACAAATACGGTTCGCAAAAGGCTATAGCGTTATACTCCCAACTATTAAAAAACAATGCAACTGATTATGAATCGCGCTGGTTGCTCAATATTGCTTATATGACGGTAGGCGGCTACCCAAAACAGGTTCCTGCAGAATATTTACTAAAAATAGACAGTACAGTTAGCAATAATCAAACCCGCCCGTTTAAAGATGTGGCGATGCGATTGGGGCTCGCCATAAAAAAAATGGGCGGGGGTAGCATTATAGACGATTTTAATAATGACGGCTATAATGATATTATAACAAGCAGCAGCAACCTTAAAGAACCGATGCATTATTTTCAAAACAACAAAAACGGAACTTTTACTGACGTTGCCGAACAGGCGAGTTTGAAAAGCTTTACCGGTGGTTTGAATATAATGCAGACAGATTATAACAACGATGGCTTTAAAGATATTTTTGTTTTGCGGGGGGCATGGAAAGGTAAATTTGGTAAGGAACCTAATTCGCTGTTAAAAAACAATGGCGACGGTACATTTAGCGATGTTACCCGGCAATGCGGTCTGTTATCTTTTCATCCTACCCAAGCCGCTACCTGGGCCGATTTTAATAACGATGGCTGGATCGACGTATTTATCGGCAACGAAAGTACCGATGCAGACCTAAACGTAAGCGAATTGTATATCAATAATAAAAACGGCACCTTCACCAATGTGGCCCAAACTGCGGGGGCCGATGTTAAACTCTTCGTAAAAGGGGGTACCAGTGGTGACTACGATAATGACGGGCGTATAGATATTTTTATATCAGGTATGAACGGACGAAACGTTCTTCTAAAAAACGTAACGCCAAACGGAGGAGCGGTTAAATTTACAAATGCAACGCAGCAGGCAGGTTTAGATTCCGAAAACTCAGGGACGTTCGCTACCTGGTTTTGGGATTACGATAATGACGGTTGGTTAGATATAATGTTATGCGGTTATGGCAATAGCGCGCCAATTGCCGCCATAGCGGGAGCCGATGCCTTAAACCAATTTCAGGGCAATGAGGGTAAAAACATCCTGTTTCACAATGAGCATAATGGTAAATTTAAAGATGTATCAAAAGAAACAGGTGTTAACAAAGTAAGTTTTGCCATGGGCGCTAATTTTGGCGACATTGATAATGATGGTTTCCTGGATTTTTATTTGGGTACGGGAAATCCGATGTTTTCATCGTTAATACCCGACCGGCTCTTTAAAAATGAAAGCGGTAAAAAATTTAGCGACATTACCATTCCTGCGAAAGTAGGTGGTTTACAAAAAGGTCACGGTATATCGTTCGCCGACTTAAATAATGACGGCAATAACGATATTTTTATAAACCAGGGCGGCGCTTTTCCCGGCGATGCTTATCATAATGCGTTGTATATTAATCCCGGGCAAAATAATAATCATTGGGTCGATTTTATACTGGAAGGCATCACCAGCAACAAAATGGCTATAGGCGCAAAACTTAAAGTGTGTTTTACTGATAAAGGACATAAGCGTATCGTTTACCGCGACATTAATTCGGGCGGTAGCTTTGGTTCAAACCCCCTGGCGCAGCATATTGGCATAGGTGCAGCAACCGTTGTTGACAGTATTGTAATTACCTGGCCTGTAACAAAAAAACAGCAGCGCTTTACAAATATACCTGTGGGCATTGTTGTGGAAATTAAAGAAGGCCAAAACAAATGGAGTGCAAATAAGCTGCGCTATTTCAACTTTGATATGGTAAAACCGGCCGACATGGGCCATATGAATATGAATTGATAAGACCGCGATTTTAAATAAACCAATTTTATGAAAATACATTTCCGTTACAAATATTGTGCAGCACTGATGTTAGCTTGTGTTATAGCATCGTGCAGCAGTGAAAAAGCAATACCCACAGCAACATTAAACAATAGCGAAATACTGCACCAAAATGAGGATAGGCTTACGCAGCTTATTATTTACGATGTATTTACACCGCCTGTTGCCAGCCGCATATATGCTTATGCATCTTTGGCATCATACGAGGCTATGCGCTATGAGGATAAAAAATACAAATCCATTATTGCAGACTTGAACGGCTTTGACGCCCCGCCTGCTCCCGAGAAAGATAAAACTTACAATTTTGCGTTGGCGGCTACTAAAGCTTTTTTTACCGTGGCACGTAAGGTTACTTTTTCTGTAGATTCGTTAAAACAGTATGAGGATAACCTCTATGCTAACTTTAAAGGCCAAATGGACGATTCAACATTTTCCTACTCGGTTAAATTTGGCGAGAAGGTAGCGGCCGTAATTTTAAAGAGGGCTGCGGTTGACAATTATCCGCAAACCCGGGCCAAGCCTAAATTTTTGGGTAGCACTGATCCCGGTAAATGGCACCCTACACCACCCGATTACATGGACGGTGTTGAATATTGCTGGGGAACTATGAAAACCTTTGCCTTGGATTCATCGGGCCAGTTTCCTCCTCCGCCACCACCTATATTTAGCACCGACAAAAAAAGCGAATACTTCAAACAAAATTTAGCCGTATACGAGTTAAGTAAACATTTAACTAAAGAGCAGGCCGAGATAGCCCGTTATTGGGACGATAATCCTTTTGTAATGCAGCACTCGGGCCATATGATGTTTGCCAATAAGAAAATTACGCCAGGTGGCCATTGGATAGGCATTACAGCCATAGCCTGTAAACAAACAAAGGCCGACGCCGTAAAAACGGCGCAGGCTTATGCCCTTACTTCAGTTGCTATGTTCGATGCTTTTACAAGCTGCTGGCAGGAAAAATATAAGTCGGGATACATAAGGCCGGTTACAGTAATTGAGGACGAGATCGATGCCGAATGGTTACCTATGCTGCAAACACCCCCTTTTCCCGAATATCCAAGCGGCCACAGTACCATTACACGTTCGGCTGCAGTTATATTGACCCATCTTTTTGGTGATAATTTTGCTTTTCAGGATACCAGCGATCTTCGCTACATAGGAATGCAAAGGCACTTCGATTCCTTTGTGCAAGCCGCAAACGAGGCATCCATTAGCAGGTTTTATGGAGGAATACACTACGTGAACAGCGTAAACGCCGGTGCCGACCAGGGCAAAAAAGTAAGTGATTACATCATAAAAAAATTAAAGCTATAACTCTGATAGGAAAACAACGTATAAGGCAGCAACAGTAGCGGCTATTATGATTTTTATAATAGCGCTTGCTGTTGTATTTATTTAAGGGTAGATTTAGCCACCAATTTTTTCCCCAAATAACTTAATACGTATAATTTGTTTAGTTGATGTGCCCTTTAGCACGATAACGCCTATGAGGAGATTTTTACCGGTACTTTTTTTAGTTATATGTGCCTGCCCCCTGCTTTCGTTAGCGCAGGGCGATCAATACCAATTTTCGCGTCTTAATATTGACAATGGATTGTCCAATAATCGTGTTACCTGTATCTATAAAGATACCAAGGGTTTTATGTGGTTTGGCACCAAATCGGGCTTAAACAGGTACGATGGTTATCGTTTTAAGGTATTTAAGCACAACGTAAATAATCCGGCTACTATTGATGATGATTATATAAACAGCATTACAACAGGACCCGATGATAAATTGTGGATAAAAACACGCGAGGGGTTCAATATTTACGATCCGGTTTCCGATACATTCGATCACCATATAAAAGCTGCTTTAAAATCTTACCAGCTTCCCGATTCGCTTATATCGTGCATAAAAATTGACAAAAAAGGTAATTTCTGGTTCACTCATTTAAGTAAGGGTATTTACATCTATGATACTCACACGGCAAAACTCACTCATCTTTTTGCCGATCCAAAAAATAAAGCATCCATTCATACTGGCTATGGCGTTGCCGTTCAGGAAGATGGAAACGGCAATATGTGGGTTGTATATGACGACGGCGTTGTTGACAGGATAAACGGCAACAGTTTTAAAGTGACGCTACGTAACTATGCTATAAACAAACTCTACCCTCTGCAAAAGATAGATTACCGATTATATGTCGATCAGCAAAATGATGCCTGGGCCTATGCGCCGTTTTGCGGCAATGGGGCATTTTTTGTTGGGAAGAACAATGAATTCAGGCACCTGGGAAAGGATGTTGGTGACGTTAATTTAAGTTCAGACATTGTATTCGACGTGATACAGGACGATAAAGGATTAATTTGGATTGCCATGGATCACGGCGGCATCAATTTAATTGATAAGAAGCCTTTCAGGATGAGCCAGATGGTCACCAATAGGCCTGACGATAACCGTAGCCTTAGTCAGGATTGCGTGGTATCGCTGTTTAAAGACGATGCTAATATTATTTGGCTGGGCACATTTAAACGGGGGGTAAGTTACTACCATCCTGATATTATCAAATTTCCATTATACAGGCATCAGTCATTTGTGTCAAATGGCCTGGGCTTTGATGACATTAACAAATTTGTTGAAGACAAGCGGGGTAATATATGGATTGGAAGCAACGGTGGTGGTTTAATTTATTTTAACCGAAAAACCGGCAAATTTACCACTTATTTACATGACAGTTCTAACCCCAACAGCCTTAGCAACAATGTTATAGCGAGTCTTTATCTCGATCACGAACAAAAGCTGTGGATAGGTACTTATTTCGGCGGATTAGACAGCTTTGACGGCACAACATTTACCCACTATAAGCATTCGGCTGCCGATAATAGAACGATAGCCGATAATAGCGTTTGGGAAATAATGGAAGATTCAAAGAACCGCCTGTGGATAGGTACCCTCACAGCAGGCCTGGACCTTTTTGACAGGAAAAGCAACACTTTTTACCATTATCCGGTAGGGGGAAAGAATTCGGTACCCCATCAGTACATATCCGGTTTGGCCGAGGATAAAAAGGGCAACATTTGGGTGGCTACCTATAACGGCGTTGCGGTGTTACAAAATAAAACCAATAAGTTTATTTATTACCGGCACAACGAGGCCGACAAGCAAAGCCTGGCCAACGATAATGTTTCAAATTTATTTATAGACAGCCGCAACTACATTTGGATGGCCACCAACGAGGGTTTAAGTATGTTTAATCCGCAAACCGGTAAATTCACAAACTTTCAACAGGGCGACGGATTGCCCGATAACGCGGTACTTACGGTAGTTGAAGACAACGGCCACAACTTATGGATGAGTACGCTGAACGGAATTTCAAACCTGATAATCACAAATAAAAAGGACGGCACTGCTAGCTATATCTTTAAGAACTACGACCAAACCGATGGCCTTCAGGGGAAGGAATTTAATGAAGACGCCGCTTTACACACACGCGATAACGAAATAATATTTGGCGGGGCCAATGGCTTTAACATGTTTAAGCCCGAGGATATTAAATCGGCAAATGAAAAACCTGTTTTGTTGCTTACTGATTTTCAATTGTTCAACAAAAGCTTACTCACCGGCCAAAAAGTAAATGGCCACGTTATCCTGAACACTTCGATAACTGAAACAAAGGAAATTACGCTAACACATAATGAAAATGTGTTTTCAATAGAATTTGCTGCTGTTAATTTTTTTAATCCCGACAAAATAAAGCATGCCTATATGTTGGATGGGTTTGATGATGGATGGATAATTGCCGACAATAAAATACGTAAAGCCAGCTATACCAATCTTGACCCTGGTACCTATACTTTCAGATTAAAGGCCGCCGGAGAAAATGGCGTTTGGGCCGATAAGCAAATAGCGCTTAAAATAACTGTTTTGCCACCCATTTGGCGCACCATATGGGCCTATTTACTGTACTTACTTATTGTATTAGGGGGGCTATTTTATATAAGGAATAGGGGTATAAAAAAACTGAAGGCAAATTTTGCAATACAGCAGGAGCGCCAGGAAGCTAAACAAATGCACGAGCTTGACCTAATGAAAATTAAGTTCTTCACTAATGTTAGTCATGAGTTCCGAACGCCGCTGTCGCTGATATTGGCGCCGGTTGACAGACTACTGAAGCAGGGAGGCGATGCCGAGCTTAACAAGCATCTTCAAATGATAAACCGGAACGGCAAACGCTTGCTTAACCTGGTTAACCAGCTACTGGATTTTAGAAAGATGGAAGTGCATGAGTTGAGACTGAATACACGCAAAGCCAACATAGTGAAGTTTATTGAGGAAGCGGTTAATTCATTTTCGGACATTGCGGAAAGCAAACAAATTAAACTTACTATTAGCTCGCAAATACCATCGCTTACTACTGATTTTGACCTTGATAAGGTTGAGCGTATACTGTTCAATTTGTTATCTAACGCGTTTAAGTTTACGCACGAAGGCGGAGAAATAACTGTGCGGCTCTCATTTAATGCTGCTGCTGGTACTGATATGCTAAAGATTGAGGTGATCGATAATGGTATAGGCATCCCCGCCCAAAAGGTGGATAAGATTTTTGATAGGTTTTTTCA
Source organism: uncultured Mucilaginibacter sp. (assembly GCA_946479225.1). The sequence goes on from CAMLFI010000044.1 coordinate 7,753, forward strand.
AAACGATATGCCTGGATCAATGGTTAACCAGGGCAGCGGCATAGGCCTGGCTATTACAAAGGAGTTTGTTGCATTGCACAACGGAACCATACACGTTGAAAGCGAAGTTAACAAAGGCAGCTGCTTTACTGTTCTGTTACCAGTTACCACTGATGCTGTTTTACACAACACAAAAAACTGTTTTGTTACATACAATGTTTCTCAGCCTCAGGTGGCAGTTGTTGAAAAAAATGGTTCAAAGCCGACAAAAGAACCGCATTCTAAAAAGCCACTAATATTATTAATAGAGGACAACGAAGATTTTAGATTTTATTTAAAGGACAATTTAAGAGAATACTACCTTATTGAAGAGGCAGTAAATGGTTTGGATGGCTGGCAAAAGGTTTTATCAACGCACCCAAGTTTAATTGTAAGCGACATTAGTATGCCCGAAATGAATGGCATTGATCTGTGCCAGAAAATAAAGAGCGATAGCCGTACGAAGCATATTCCTGTAGTCTTGTTAACCGCCTTAACGGGACAGGATGAACAATTGCGGGGGCTTGAAACCGGCGCAAGCGATTATTTAACCAAACCATTCAACTTTGAAATCTTATTGTCTAAAATAAAAAACCTGTTAAACCAACAACTTACCTTAAAGAAGGCCTACCAAAAGCAAATTGACATTGACACAGCAGTTAGCAAAGCCGATACCAATGACGAGAAGTTTATGGTAGATATCGTTAAGGTAATAGAGAAAAAAATGAGTGACCCCAATTTCTCTGTTGAAGAATTGAGTTCGGATATGGCTATGAACAGGGTAACGCTTTATCGAAAAACGCTGTTAATGACCGAACTTACGCCTGTTGAATTTATTAAGCTGATGAGATTAAAAAAGGGCGCGCAACTGTTAGAAAGCAGTCATCTAAACATAGCCGAAATAGCATATAAAGTAGGTTTTAAGAATCCAAAATACTTTGCTAAATCGTTTAAACAGGAGTATAATCAGCTTCCTACAGATTACCGCGTCTCAGCTATCAGACAAAAACAGGACATCAAACAATAAAATAAGAGCCACCGTGTGTTTTTTAGAGCTATTCGCAACATAGCTGATACTATTAAGCAACATTTGAATAACATTTTGTAACAAAGCGTAGATTATATTAGGACGAAATTAACCCGAATCCAACGTAACCGACTGTTATAAAATTTATTAAAATGATGATGCGAAATATTGTCTGCAAATTTATTTGCATAGGCGTGCTGTTTTTATCTTTCCAATTAAAGGCGCAAACTAAAAGCGATGCGGCGCTTACCAAAAAAATAAACGGCATCGTTAAAAAGATGACCCTTGAAGAAAAAATTGAAATGCTGCACGGCAACGCTCTTTTCTCTTCAGGTGGGGTTAAGCGCTTAAATATACCTGAATTAACCTGCGATGACGGGCCGCTCGGCGTGCGCGATGAAGTATTGAGATTTGACTGGAAGTCGGCTAATTTAACTACAGATTCTGCCACGTTTATGCCCAATGGATCAGCCCTTGCCGCCACCTGGAACCCGCGCTTAGCTAATTTATACGGCACCGTGCTGGGTGAGGAAGCCAACGCCCGTAAAAAAATAGTGATGCTGGCACCCGCGTTTAATATTTGCAGAATGCCACTTTGCGGACGCACTTATGAATATTATTCTGAAGATCCATTTTTAAATGCGCAATTAGCGGTTCAGGCAGTTAGAGGGATACAAAGCCAGCACGTGGCTGCCTGCATAAAGCATTTTGCCGCCAATAACCAAGAGGTAAATCGCAACACGGTAAATACGCTTGTTGATGAAAGAGCCCTCAACGAAATTTATTTCCCAGCTTTTAAAGCATCAGTACAACAAGGCAACGCCTATACAATTATGTCGGCCTACAATAAAATAAATGGCTACTGGTGTTCTGAAAATGATTTTCTGCTTAACAAAACGCTTAAGAACGACTGGGGTTTTAAAGGTGCAGTTATATCAGACTGGGGTGGCGTACACAGTACCGTTGACGCGGCAAACGCAGGTCTTGACATTGAAATGGGAAGCAGCGGGCCCTTTAACAAATGGTTTTTTGCCGACCCTTTGCTGGCAGCGGTTAAAGCCGGCAAGGTGTCTGAAAGGCTGATCAACGATAAAGTGCATCGTATACTTTGGGTAATGTTTCATACATCCATGAGTGCCGGCAAACCGGCCGGTTCAATAAGCACACCCGAGCACAGCAAGGCAGCTTACAGCATAGCATCAGAATCAATTGTACTTTTAAAGAACGATAACAATTTGCTACCGCTTAAAACGGCTTCCATTAAAAGCATTGCTGTAATAGGCGATAATGCCACACATAAATTTGCACAGGAAGGCTTCGGCGCCGGTGTAAAGGCTAAATATGAAATTACCGCGTTAGCTGGCTTAAAGAATAGACTGCCTAAGTCAGTTGCGTTAAAATTTGCGCAAGGATACAAGGCAAATTATTTGGCGAGCAATACACCCGCACAAAATGCCCAATCAGACGTGCCTGACGACAATTTAATTAAGGAGGCTGTTGCTATAGCAAAATCTACTGATATGGCCATGCTTTTTGTTGGAAGCAACCGCGAGTTTGAAAGCGAGGGAACCGACCGTAAAGACCTGCAATTGCCCTTTGGCGAGCAACATCTGATCGATGCAGTTACCGCTGCTAATCCTAATACGATTGTAGTGGTGATTGGCGGAGCACCGTATGATCTGGGTAAGATAAAAAAGAACAACCATACCATCGTATGGTCGTGGTTTAACGGGTCAGAAGGAGGGAACGCCCTTGCTGACGTGCTTACCGGCGCGATAAACCCTTCAGGTAAACTGCCATTCACTTTTCCTGAGTTTTTAAAAGATTCACCCGCATTTGCTTTAAATACTTATCCCGGCGAAAACTTAACTACAGAATATAAAGAAGGCATATTGGTGGGTTATCGTTGGTTCGATACAAAAAAGATAACACCGCTTTATTGCTTCGGCTACGGTTTGTCATATACCCAATTCAACCTCGCGGGCATGCATACGGATAAGAAGATATACAAGCCCAACGATATTATTAAAGTTACTGTTAGATTGAAAAATACAGGCAAGCGCCCGGGTAAGGAAACCGTACAGTTGTATATAAATAAAACAGATGCAAAGGTAATGATGCCCGAGAAACAATTAAAAGCGTTTGCTAAAGTTAATGTTTTGCCGGGCCAAACCACCAATGTTACCGTGAATGTGCCGGTGAAGGATCTGGCTTATTACAGCGTAGAAAGTAAAAAATGGATAGTAGAGCCCGGCCAATATAAAATTTTAGCAGGCTCCTCATCTCGCGACATACAACAAACCGCGGCGGTAGTAATAAATAAATAAACCATGTACTGATCGTTCAACCGCCATGGCTAGGGCTGTGGTGGTTGTATGCTAGCCAACCTTTTCGCAGTTTTATCTTGCTGGCCACGTAGGTTTCGTTGCCACCATCATGGCCGATTTAATTAACAACGAAAGCAAAATCTTAGTTTGTTAATAAAAGAGTCGCCTCAACCTTTCTATATAATTGCTATGG
>CAMLFI010000045.1 GCA_946479225.1 uncultured Mucilaginibacter sp.
ACGCCTATAGCGTATGATACCTGTACCAACACCTCGCTGCAAACGCCTGCAGCAACCAGGTTTTTAGCAATATGGCGAGTAGCGTAAGCAGCAGAGCGGTCAACCTTTGAAGGGTCTTTGCCAGAAAATGCACCACCACCATGCGCGCCTTTGCCGCCGTAAGTATCCACAATGATTTTACGACCGGTTAAGCCGGTATCGCCGTGGGGGCCACCAATAACAAATTTACCGGTTGGGTTAATGTGATATTTAATATCGCTGTTAAAAAAGTGAGCGTATTTTGGATATTTGGCTTTTACCCTTGGGATAAGAATAGAGATAATATCCTGACTGATCTTGGCCAGCATAGCTTTTTCTTCATCAAAATCATCATGCTGGGTAGATATTACAATTGCATCTATACGGGTAGGCTGGTTATTGTCATCATACTCCAACGTAACCTGAGACTTTGCATCAGGACGAAGGTATTTAATGTCAGAATTTTCGCGACGAATGGCTGCCAGCTCAATTAATAAAGCATGGGCAATATCCAATGCCAGCGGCATATAGTTGTCGGTCTCGATAGTAGCATAGCCAAACATCATACCTTGATCGCCGGCACCTTGCTCTTCTTTCGCCTTACGGTCAACACCCTGGTTAATATCAGGAGATTGCTCGTGTATTGCTGATAGTACACCGCAAGAGCTGCCATCAAACATATACTCACCTTTGGTGTAGCCAATTTTGTTGATAACCTCGCGCGCTATTCTTTGTACGTCAAGATATGCTTTGGATTTTACTTCGCCGGCTAATATAACCTGACCGGTAGTTACTAAAGTTTCGCAGGCTACTTTTGATTCGGGGTCGAAAGCAAGAAAATTGTCGATCAAGGCATCCGAGATTTGGTCGGCAACTTTATCAGGATGACCCTCTGATACCGACTCTGACGTAAATAAATAAGGCATATTATAAATTAAATAAATTAAGACAGTAAAATACCGGTTGAGAGAGTTGCAATTGAACTAAGTAAAGAAGCTTGATTAGCACTTTTTTACGTGGTTGCAATCAGACTCGCGGTAAAAATTATACCGGGTAGCTAAATCAGTCCACCATCAACTGGGCAAAAATAAAACAATTTTTCACAAAGCAGAAAATACAATTACTTTTGGCACCTTAATTAATAGGTAGTTGAAAAAGAAAGCATTATTTATCATAAATCCGATATCGGGAGGGAAGAAGAAGGACAATGTGCCCGGACAGATAGAAAAGCATCTGGATAAAACTTTGTTTGAGGCTACTATTATATTTACGACAGGCGTGGCACATGCCAGCAAGGTAGCAACAGACGCTGTAGGAAAATACGACCTTGTTGTTGCAGTGGGTGGAGATGGTACTGTTAACGAAACAGCATCGGGTTTGGTGGGTAGTGGTTTAACGCTGGGTATAATCCCCTGTGGATCAGGAAACGGATTAGCGCGTTTTTTAGGGATCCCCATGGGTATTGAAGAATCAATAAAAACATTAAATAAACTTCAGGTTGAAGCAATTGATTCGGCCGAAGCTAACGGTCACCCATTTTTTAATATAGCCGGAATGGGTTTCGACGCGCATATAGGCCAGGTTTTCGCGGGAGGAAAAAAGCGGGGTTTTTTCAGCTATGTAAAATCATCGCTTGCAGAAATTATAAATTATAAGTCGCATACATACTATTTAAATATTGATGGCGTTAATTACACTCGTAAAGCGTTTATTTTAAGCATTGCCAATTCATCGCAGTACGGTAATAACGCGCATATATCACCAAAGGCTTCGGTGCAGGATGGTTCGCTTGATGTGTGTATAGTAAAGCCATTCCCATTGTACCGTTTTCCTGAGATGGTTTTACGTATGTTTACTAAAACAGCCGATAGTTCAGGTTTTGTGGAGATAATAAAGGGACAGCATATAGAAGTTAAACGAGATGAGGCAGGGCCCATGCATTTGGATGGCGAACCGGCAAAAATGGAAGCGAAGGTAGATATAACAATAAAGCCGGCTACTTTAAAAGTAATTGTTGGCGATACTTTTAAGAGTTAAGCACACTATATGTCAAAAAAATTAAACAGTTTTTCAGGCCTGGTGTACTCAACCGACCCGGATTTTAATAATAACCAACCACAGGCGGAAGCAGATGCGGTTACGCCACCACGCCAACAAAATTTGAAGATATACCTGGATAGAAAAGGCGGGGGCAAAATGGTTACTGCTATTACAGGGTTTATAGGAAAAGCAGCCGAGATGGAAGAATTGGGTAAGAAACTCAAAACTAAATGCGGGGTAGGAGGTTCTGTTAAAGATGGAGAGATACTGATACAGGGCGATTTTCGCGATAAAATCCTGGCTATGTTATTGGCAGAGGGTTTTAAAGTAAAAAAGGCAGGCGGATAAGTGCCAGTATATGTTGCAATTACGCATTAAAAAAAAATTGTATCAGAAATAATAAAATAACTATTTATTTAGTTATACTTGTAATGATTATCATTGCGCAACCAATTAAACCAATTTATAAACGTATTGCAGTGGTTATTATTTAAAACCTGAACGTTTGTGCCGGAATGCTGTATTTGAGGAAAGTTTATCTTTTATCATACATGGTTTAAGTAGCAAACACGAAAGTTTAACTATAACAGTATAATTACATAAAATATGTAAAGTATTGTTTGCGATTATAAAAAATAATGGGTTTCATTGTAAAAGATTGTTTAATACAAAGATTTATAGCTGTCTGCGTTTAATAAAACGGCGGCAAAGGTTCTTATTATTAAATAATTGTTAAAGAATAACAAAAGAGTTTTTTTATTTCATTAAAAGTTTAATTTTGTTATCCGCTAAAAAAAAGCACGTTAAATTAAAAACATAAACAAAAACTAAAATCAAAACTAAAATTTAAAGTAATGGCAAACGCACCAACAAAACCAACTACTACTGCTAAAAAAGAAAGCTCAAGCAAAAGCAGCATTTTTGCAAGCCTGACCATTCCAATTTGTCTTGCTGTGGCAATTATAATATTCGTATTTATATTAGGTGATCCAAGTCATTACAAAGGGGGAGATGTGGTTGACGGCGAGCCAACAGACATCTATGGAACTGTACACAAAGGTGGTTTCTTAGTACCACTGGGTATGTCTTACATCTTAATGGTTATCGTATTCTCTATTGAAAGGTTTATCGTTATCGGTAAAGCTTCAGGTACCAGCAACGTTGATGCTTTTGTTAGAAAAATACAAGGTTTCCTTAACTCAGGTAACATTGATGCCGCTTCAAGCGAGTGCGACAAACAAAAAGGTTCTGTTGCTAACGTAATCAAATCTGGTCTTAAAAAATATCGCGAAATGGAGTTGGAAGCTACATTAGATGTTGATCAAAAAACATTAGCTATCCAAAAAGACATTGAAGAAGCTACCTCATTGGAAATGCCAATGTTAGAGCAAAACCTAACTATCATAGCTACATTGGTATCTATCGGTACATTAACAGGTTTGTTAGGAACAGTAATTGGTATGATCAAGGCCTTCGCCGAGTTATCAGGTTCTGGTAACAACACTTCAAAATTATCAGCAGCTATCTCTGAAGCACTTGTAAACACTGCAATGGGTATCACAACATCAACTGTATCTATCGTAATGTACAACTTGTTCACTTCAAAAATTGATGGTTTAACTTACGCAATTGACGAAACAGGATTCAGCATTGTACAAACATTTGCTGCATCGCATAAAAACAAATAAATTTTAGTGTTTGCCTAATATCCGGCTCCTAAAAAGAGCCGGATATATAAACCGATTATTTAAACACTAAATATTAAAAAATTAGATTATGCCCAGAGTAAAAGTCCCAAGAAAGAGTACAGCAATTGACATGACCGCCATGTGCGACGTAGCGTTTCTTTTGCTTACATTCTTCATATTGTCGGCAAAACCAAAAACTCAGGACCCGATTACAGCTATAGTGCCAGCTGCCGCATCGGAAGTAATGCTTCCTGAAACTGATTTTGCCGCAATTATAGTTGGCCAGGGAAAAGTATTTTATAATATTGAAGGTGCCGACCTGAGAATGGAAACTTTAAAGGCAATGGGGGAAAAATATGGAATTGCCTTCACGCCTGAAGAAGTAAATGCTTTTGGTAATACAGAATCATTTGGTGTGCCTATTGTACAGTTAAAGCAATTGCTGGCTGTACCGATTGCAGACCGAGGAAATGTCAAACAAGTAGGTATTCCTGTTGACACAACAGACAACAATGAATTGTACAATTGGGTTAAAGAAACCCGTAAGGCCGATGTGGCGCTACATAATGCTGTACTAACCGTTGCCATTAAAGGCGATAGCAAGGAAGAATACCCCAAAATTGCCGATATTATAAAAACCCTGCAAAAACAGGAAGTGAACAAATTCAGTTTAATTACATCACTTAGAAAAGTGCAAAAATAAAAAGATATGGCAGAATTAGATACCTCCGGCGGGGGTAAAAAAGGCGGCGGGAAGGTAAGAAGTAAAAAAGCATCAACACGTGTGGACTTAACAGCCATGGTGGATTTGGCTTTCTTACTTATAACTTTCTTCATCCTTACTACTACCCTCCAAAAGCCTAAGGCTATGGACCTTACCATGCCTGATAAACAGGACGACAATAAAAAGGTGGAATTGGATGTAGCTGAAAGCCGTACAATGACCATTTTGGTTGGAAAAGACAACAAAGTGGAATGGTATATTGGCCAGCCTGCTAAACCGATTGCAGGCCCAACCGTTGATGGCTTTGGCAGAAACGGACTACGTAAAACTTTACTTGAGAAATCCGCTGAAGTTAAAAGGACGCAAGGCAAAGACATGATCGTTATAGTAAAGCCAAGCAGTAAGTCTACTTACGAGAACGTTGTGAGTGTTATGGACGAATTAAACATCGTAGGTAACCAGATCAGAGCGATACAGGATATTACGCAAGACGAAATTGGATTGCTGCAAAGAGATGGATTATATTAAAATATAATTTAAATAAAATATAAACGTTAAAAATTAAAACTCGGAACCATGCTGGGATCTAAATTAGACATATTAAAGCAGGAGTGGATCGACGTTGTTTTTACCGGGCGTAACAAGGCATACGGAGCATATGAGCTTAGAAAAGCTAATCCGCGCAATACTAACCGCGCATTAGCGTTCGGCATAGTATTTTTCGTACTTGTTATATCCATGAAAACGATCATCAACATGATTGATGGATTCATTCCGAAGGCTGATGAGAAGGTTAAAATGACTGATGTTATTTTAGCCCCGCCGCCGCCTGAAGAGCAGAAAAAAGTACCACCTCCGCCACCACCGGAGCCACCAAAACCAAAAGTAGATCAGGTAAAGTTCCCTCCTTTGGTTGTGAAGCCTGACGTTGAGGTAAAAGAAGATCCACCTACGCAGGAGGAACTTAAGGTAGCCGATCCTGGTCCTAAAGATCAGAAAGGTGACCCTAATGCCGAGATCCGTATTGATGAGCCGGTAGGTAATTCAGATATTAAACAGGTTACTGAAGACGAAAACAAGATTTTCGTTTCGGTTGAGTCGTCACCGGAGTTTCCGGGTGGAGCTGCAGCCTTTACTAAGTATCTGGAGAAAAATATCAAATACCCTGGTGTTGACAGAGAGAATAATGTGCAGGGTAAAGTTTTCATTCAGTTCGTAGTTGAAAAGGACGGAAGTTTGACAGATATTAACGCTCAACGTGGACCAAGCGAAACTTTGAAAGAGGAAGCTATTCGTATATTAAGGAAATCACCAAAGTGGAAACCTGGCGTTCAAAATGGCCGGCCGGTGCGTGTGCAGTACACCGTTCCGATCAACTTTACGCTGGGCTCTGAAGAGTAGTGTAATGCCAATAAAATTTGATAGTAGGCAAAAATCGCTCAAAAGGCGGTTTTTGCTTATTTTAGGAGCTATAACAGCGCTTTGTGTTTTGGGCCTTGGCCTGATGATAATTTTTTGGAAGGCAATGCTACCGCAGCTTACGGGATTTCAAAGAACAGGATTTGGCGTTCTTATTATGATATACGCTGTATTACGATTTTCACGTTTGTTAAAGAAGGATCCTGATGAAGTTTAGATGGGAGTACTTATTGGCTGTTTTGCTTGTAATTACTGCATGCGGACAAAAGAAAGCTGAAGAAAAGCAAAGGGAAACTACGGTAAGCGGTAAAACATTAATAGGGATTGACGAGTCTTGTAAGCCCATTGTTGATGAAATGGCATTTGTTTTTAAAAGCTTGAATGAACAGGCAGATTTGAACATTGCTTACGGCGCCGAAAATAAGATTGTAGGCATGTTGCTGAATGACAGTGTGCGACTTGCTATTTTATCGAGAGAATTAAGCGCTGACGAAAAGAAAATACTGGAGGGTAGGAACCTGGCACCGCAGACCGATAGATTCGCGGTTGATGCGATCACGCTTATAGTAAATAACGCCTCGGCTGATACGTTAATTACAGTAAGCGAATTGAAGAAAATGCTAAATGGGAAAGCCAGAACAGATGTAAATATTGTTTTTGATAACCCCAACTCAAGCCTGGTAAGGTATTTGAAGGCTTTTTCGGGTAGTATTGACTTAAAGGGAAGAAATATTTATGCCCTTAAGGATAATAAAGAAGTAATAAAGTACGTAAGTGAGCATCAAAACTCAATAGGGATAACCGGGTTTAGCTGGCTTAATGATCCGGATGAGGATTATGCAGATGCGGTGAAGAAGGTAAAAATTGTTTCGGTAAAGGATGACAGTAAAAAGACAGGGTACTTTAAACCTTCGCAAGCTACTCTCGCTCTAAAACAATATCCGCTTACCCGCGATCTGTATATAATTAACAGTACCGGCAAAATGGGTTTAGGCACAGGGTTTGCTTACTTTATGTTGGGTGAGAAGGGCCAGCGAATAATTTTGCAGTCGGGAATATTACCCGATTCAATTCCCACAAGGGAAATTAATATTATAAAGAAGAAATAACAGAGGTAAATTATAAAACTAAAATAGTAAAAGATGGAAATGATCAGAAAAATAGCGATAGCTACAGTGGGCCTTGCGCTTGTTGGATCATCAGTTTTTGCACAAAGCCTTGCTGATGCCAAAAAAGCAATTGATGCCGAGCAGTATGTAAAAGCTAAAGCTATGCTTAAAAACTTAACGGTTACACAGCCAACTAATGCTGAAGCATTTTTTCAGTTAGGTTGGGTATATCTATCGCAAGATTATGTTGACTCGGCTAAGGCGGTGTTTAACAAAGGTATTGCTGCTGATCCTAAATCAGCGCTTAATTATATTGGTTTGGGCACAGCGGCGCATTTAAACAAAGACGCTTCCGGTGCTACATCAAACTTTCAGCAGGCGTTAGGATTGGTTAAGAAAAAAGATGCTGAACCTTTTCTTTATATAGGTAGAGGATATCTTTTGGGCGCGGAAGATGGTAAACTATCTGCTCAAGATGCCAATGCAGCTATTGATGCTTTGAACAAGGGTAAGCTAGCTAATGAAAAAAACCCTGATATATGGGTTGAGTTGGGTAATGCTTATCGCTCACAATTTAAAAGCAACGATGCTTTTACTAATTACCAGCAAGCGTTAACGCTTGATCCGAAATCGGTTACGGCTAATACAGCCATTGGCGTTTTATGGAGATATGCTGATAGCTTTGACGCGGCAGAAAAAGCGTTTCAAACCGCTACCGCAGTTGACCCTAATTTTGGACCGGCCTACCGCGAATGGGCAGAAACAGAAAACCGCGAGGCAAGCAACAGGGGTAAAAATGCATCTGAGAAGATAAAATCTGCTGTGGCGCATTTTAAAACTTATATGAGTTTGACTGATCAGTCTAATGAGACCTTACTACGTTATGCCGACTTTTTGGTACGCGCCGGTCAGTGGGCTGATTTGCGCGAAGTTGGCGCAAAGCTTACCGCTTCGCCAAACGTTAATCCCAGGATATACCGCTATTTAGGCTACGCAGCTTTAGAAAGTAAAGACCCTAAAGCCGCTATGGAATACATGAATAAATGGATGGCTAAAGCCGATCCAAAACGTGTCATCCCTCGCGACTTTTTATATCATGGTCGTGCGCAAATTGCAGCAGGTCAGGATACTACTAAAGCCATAGAAACTTTAACAAAGGCTGTTCAATTAGATAGCACATTTGTAGATGTTTATCCAGAAATTGGGAAAATTTATTACGGCCGGGGCAAATATACAGCAGCAGGGGATACTTATGAAAGGTATGTGCGTAGAGCCAAACAATTGAATTTGGCTGATTATGTTATGCTAGGAAGAAGCTATTATTATGGATTTGTTGTAGAGCAAGCTAGAAAAATGCGAGCAGATCCATCATTTAAGCCTGATTCAAATTTGCTGGCTAAAGCTGACTCTGCTTATAGTTTCGTTCTAAAGAAGTCCGCCAATCCATATGCACCCGCTCTACTTATGCGCGCTCGCATCGCCGATATGCGCGATATAGATAGGAATAACATACAAGGTTTAGCTAAACCTTTCTATGAAGCATTCATCGCGGTTCAGGAGCCTAAAACAGCGTCTTTATCGGCCAATGACAAAAAGGAGTTAACAGAGGCATATGTGTACTTGGGCGTTTATTACGCAAACAAGGAAAAAGATGATATAAAAGCTACTGAGTATTTTACTAAGGCAAAAGCGCTTACGCCGGATGATCCTCAGGTAGATTTTTACTTTAAGCAAAAGGCTGGCACAAAAAGCAAATAAGTAAGTAACATTTTATAATAACAAAGGCTTCTGTAAAAAGAAGCCTTTGTTATTTATAAGCCCTTTGTATATTTGCAGCATGGAAACTCAAAGTTTACCGGTAAATTACTTACCTATTATATTTCAGATGTTGGTGGCGCTAGGTTTTGTAGTGGGTACCATGTTTGCCACGCACAAGTTGGGCCCCAAACGGGTAACTACAGATAAGCTTACTCCTTTTGAATCGGGCATTGAGGTTATTGGTAACGCGCGTACGCCGATCTCTATTAAATACTTTCTGGTAGCTATACTGTTTGTGTTGTTTGATGTGGAGGTTATATTTATGTATCCATGGGCAGTTAACTTTAAAGAGTTAGGCAAAGAGGGTATGATAGAGATGTTCATCTTTATGGCAACCCTATTAGCCGGCTTTATCTACGTAATAAAGAAAAAGGCGCTTAACTGGGACTAACCGGTACAGAGATTATTTGCACTTAGCTAACATATCTTCTGCCGTTCTTTTTCGACAGCTTACTGAGGTGTTCCAAACTGGTTTGTTTGCTGTTCCAAAGTGTTCCATTTTTAGCTAAAAAGGTAAAAGCTGTTCAATTAATTCGCTGTCAGCTACTTACGGGCAATTTACAGCTAAGTTTACTGACTTATAAGTAGTTTCAAAGTGTTCCAAAGTGTTTCGGCTTAAAAAGTTAAGTTACTTAAAATAAGCCGGTTAATACCGTCAAAGTAGTATTGCGTTTTTTTAGGCTTTATATTTTTTGGAACACCGGGAGTTTGCATTTTTTTATTAAAGCCTTAAAAGGACGTCCAATAGGATTGTTTGTTTAGAATAATTCTAAATATATTTCGTTTAGCCTTTAGTGTAGCTAATACAAGGTATTTTATCATAAATTTGCGCGTCCAAATGTCACAGTTTGGACGAGTATTTGATAATTATAATTCATGAGTGATATTCAAATAGTTGGGGCTCCTGCGGGAGTAGAGGGAGCGGGATTTTTTGCTACTTCGCTTGATAAAGCGGTAGGTATGGCACGTGCCAATTCACTTTGGCCATTGCCTTTCGCCACATCATGTTGTGGTATCGAATTTATGGCCACCATGGCTTCACATTACGATCTTTCACGTTTTGGTGCAGAGCGTTTAAGCTTCTCGCCACGTCAGGCCGATCTTTTAATGGTAATGGGTACCATCGCCAAAAAAATGGGCCCGGTTTTGCGCCAGGTGTATTTGCAAATGGCAGAGCCACGTTGGGTAATGGCAGTTGGGGCATGTGCATCAAGCGGCGGTATATTTGATACCTATTCGGTTTTGCAGGGCATTGACGAGATCATTCCGGTTGACGTTTACGTGCCGGGTTGCCCGCCGCGCCCTGAAGCTATTATTGATGGCTTTATGCACATACAGGACCTGGTTAGAACAGAATCAACCCGCAGACGCGATACTCCTGAATACCAAAAATTATTAGCATCATACGGAATTCAATAAATGGGTAAGATAACTAACGAAGAAGTTTTAAATAACATAAATACCCAATTCGCTGATAAGGTAACGGTAGTTGGCGAGCCTTTTGGTTTGCTTACTTTAGAGACTACCAAAGAGCAGATAAACGATCTGCTGGCTTTCCTTAAAAACTCACCGGTCCTTCAGTTTATTTATTTAACTGATATAACTGCCGTACACTACCCGGAACAGGAGCTTACCATAGGCGTTGTTTATCACCTGCACAGCCTGGTAAATAATGTGCGTGTACGCATTAAAGTGTTTATTGATGGCGATAACTGCCATATCCCTACAGCAACCAACTTATGGGAGGGGGCTAACTGGATGGAGCGCGAAACGTATGATTATTTCGGCGTGATATTCGACGGTCATCCGGATCTGCGTAGGATATTGAATGTTGACGATATGACAGCTTTCCCGATGCGTAAAGAATTCCCGTTGGAGGATCCGAACCGCGTTGATAAGAAAGATTATTTTTTTGGAAGATAAAGCATGGAGAATCATCCCGTATATATAGATAACGATCCGCAAAGCGAGCATTCCACGCTTAACCTGGGCCCTACCCACCCGGCCACGCATGGTGTTTTTCAAAACGTTTTACAGATGGATGGCGAACGTATCATAAGCGGCGTTTCAACCATTGGATATATCCACAGGGCATTTGAGAAAATTGCAGAGCATCGTCCATTTTATCAAATAACGCCGTTAACAGATC
>CAMLFI010000046.1 GCA_946479225.1 uncultured Mucilaginibacter sp.
GAGGTAACGCACACCGTTGTACAATACCCGTACACCATAGAGGCGCAGAAGAAAGCTATTGACGATCTGCTGCGGATAAACAGTCGGCTCGATTTTAAAACTATAGCGGGCAACTCAGAAAACAAGGTGCACTTTGTATATAACTTTTTAGCCGTGCTGGAGATGCTGCAGCAGGAGTTGCTTGAAATTCAGATCGGCTTGGGTTATAATAACTTTTGGGTATCGCCGAAGGAAGCTACCCCGTAAATCAAATAGCGATGGGTTTTAAACTCATCGCTATTTGTTTTAAACCCCAAACTGCTGCAAATGATGATCCAGATGTTTGTAAAACATTACGTTCCATTCATCAGCCGTTAAGCGCCCGAAGGACAGGGATTCGCGACCCTCAAAATGGTCTTTACCCAATTGTATTGTATGATCCAGATAATCTAACAAGCGTTTTTTCTCCGTCTCAAAATTCCTTCCGTCGCTTATTATAAATGCTTTGGCGGTTGGCGTATTCCGCTTGTAGGGCTTTGGTCCGACCACAACATTTTTTACTACCGTTTTTAAAATTAACCGCAGTAAAAAGCCTGGTTTGGGGTGTTTATCGGTATAAGCCATTTCATAACTTACATTAGTATGCGCCAACATTTGCGACACATTCATTTTACCCCATAGGGCAGTAGTTTGTGATGTTAGTTTATTAATACGATCCTTAAGTTCGGCCACGTCGGCGGCATTGAAAACGCTTTTCATTTTTTATTATCTTGATGGTTCTGTGTAAACTGTGGCCTATAACTGGCTGGTTGCGCCGCCCACCAGTTTAAAAGCCTTGCCTTTAGTGTAGTTGGTGAACAAATATATATGTTATTGTTTTCAACGTAGTATTGAATTTTATTGCCAATTTCTCCGTACGAAAAAAGCGATTGCTTGCGCCATCCAGGGGTAACGCTATTTAGGAAATTTTCCAACGTAATTCCCCACTGGCCTTTATCAACCCATTCCCCGTCGATTTTAGTTCTTACATTTCCCCATACATCACCTGCAAATAATTTACCGTCAACATGAATGCGAGAGTTATTATGCGATTTTATAGACTTAAGGACAGTTCGCATTTGTTTTTCAAAGTCAAAATTGGCCTCAAGTACATCTATCCTGCTATAGGGAAAGTAGATTTTTGTAGATGCGAGAGTTTTAGGGATTTTTTGATGTATGGGTACCTCCCTAAACAAATTGTAATGCATTAATCCATTGACGATGTACCAATACGACGCGGTACCCGAAAGCGCGGAAAATAATTTTGGAACATCAGACTGCCATGGGGCCCTTACCAATAGCTCCATCACTGTAGGGCCTAATTCCTCATACTGTAATAATTGAAGAAGGGCACTACGTGCAGACAAGTTGGTGAAATTCTCAGTAAATCGACCTACTATAGTTCTATTTATTCCTATTAGATGTAAGGTATAAACCGCGCCTACTTTTGCTTTTAGGTTCTTTGATGTTTTAATAAACTGTAGTAAGGGAGCGATGGCAGCCTCTTTATACATGGCAATTGAAAACATATTGTCGGTATAGCCGATCCAATACCCTTTGCCTGTTTCAACAAAGCTCCAAGGTTGTTCGAATTTGGCTATCAGAGTGTTTAAAGGCGTTGTTCTGTCGATAATTGCCCTTATTGAGCCTCCTTCAACAGGTACACGGTTTTCCAGGCCGGAGGGTGCGATATCTACTACCTGAGCCTTGACTACAGAGAAAGAAATGAAAAGTACTAATGTGATCAGGCGCTTCATATTCAAATATAAATTTAAATAATCAAGCATTTTGTAAAATCAACGTTTTAACCCAATTCACTTACCCCTTCCAAACCGGCAGCATAAAATAAAATTTAGCGCCTTCGCCCGGCTTACTTTTAACGCCAATGCTGCCACCTTGTGCTATAATAAACTCTTTGGATATGGCTAGCCCAAGACCACTGCCTGTTTTATTCTGTCCGTCCGCGGGGATCTGGAAGTAGCGGTCGAACAGGCGTTCCTGGTATTGCTCTTCAATGCCTTTGCCCTTATCGCTAACCGAAAATTCAAGCGCGCCATTTTTTGCAAAAGCCTGCACCGTTACTGCGGAGCCAGAATGTGCATATCTTACAGCATTCAGCAAAAAATTAATAAGCACCCAGGCTGTTTTTTCCACATCGGCATACACGGCAGGCAACTCTTCCTCAACTATTTGGTCTATAATAACTTGTTTGCGTTCAGCATCTTGCCTAACCGCATTGATGGCGTAGTTAACTATGGTATGTGCATCCGCCTGAACAAAATTTAGCCGCAGGTTGCCGGTTTCCACCTGAGCCATGTCCAGCAGCTCAAAAGTGATCTTTAGCAGGCGTTCGGCATCGTCAGTCATATTTTTTGCCAGTTGTTGCTGCTCTGTATTTAATTCGCCTACCCGCTGGTCCGCAAGCAGTTTAAGGCTCATTTTTATGGAGGAGATTGGTGTTTTTAATTCATGCGATAGCGTTGCTATGAAATTAGTTTTAGCGGTGTCTTGCTCTTTAAACTCGGTGACGTTACGCAGAATATAGACTTTTCCGGCCGGAATTTGGGTTTTATTAATAACCTGCGTATGGTCATCATGGTTAACAGGCACAAATATCTCGCGGGTCTCAATTTGAAAATGAAGCTCCTTAGCATTTCTGGTTATCTTGATCAGCCTGTTCCCTTCGTCACTACCAAACACCAGGGCAAGGAGTTCATTTTTACCGGCTATTTCGGCAGCCGGGCGGCCGGTTATATTTTTACCTTCAACATTAAAAAGCTTTTTGGCAGCGGTGTTGATAAAAAGCATTTCGCCGCTATCGCTTATACCGATTATTGCATCGCGCATTTGCTCAACAATGGTCTCAATCCGTAAATTTTGCGATTGTATCCTGGATAAATTATTGGTTTCCCACTCATTTAGCCGGGCGGCCATCTCGTTAAAAGCTTTGGCTACTTCGGCAAACTCATCGTTGGTTTTAAACTCAATACGTTGCTTGTAATTCTTGCGGCCAACTTCGCGTATGCCCCTTAGCAGCACGGTTAGCGGATCAGCAACGTAGCCCGGGAAGTTGACAAAAAAGCTAACCAATACCAAAAACGTGAAACCGGCAATTAAAACCAAAAAAACGGTTGCCTGATCTTTAATTTTTTGCGCGATCTCATTTTTATGCATTATCGCCTCCATATTAAGCGATTCAATCAGTTGCAGATTTTTATGTAGATCAGTCCTGTTGACAGGAGGCTGTTGGGCCGTCTGTAAATAATTAAATGCTTTCTGCAACTGTTGCACCGCCTCAAGTTCATGCGGTTCCGTAATATTACGTTCTTCTTTTTGGAGTAGATTGCTGAAAGATGCAGCGTTGGTTTTATTAAGCGGGAAGGCATTGTTATCAATAACCGCCCGCATTCCACGCACATAATCCAACGATTTGTAGTTGTCTTTTAATATGACCTCAGCGCTGTTTGATATTCTGTTGATGCAGTATAACGCCGCAACTCCAAATGACATCACTACAATAAATAAAAACCCAAATCCCAGCCGGAGCTTATTTTTAACTTTCATAACCAATAGTAAATATCGTAGTAAAAATTTATTAAACAGGTGCCTGGTTTAAACGGGCACCTGCTTAAGGTTAACATGAGTAACGGGGGCAACCACAAGGGGTATTTTTTCTATATGTGTTTCGCTGGTATCCAGGCCAAATGCCTTAGCATCTGTCTGGGCCAGTTTTTTTATGGCGAAATAACTGTTGAGGATAAAGCCATCCTTAACGCTGAATTCGTTGGCGTACGACAGGAACTTCTCCAATATCACAAACTGAAAATCGGCGGCCAGGTTAAAATGTTTGAGCGATGGATAACGACTGGTAATGTTAAGCCCCTCGTTGGCTACCATATCCTGCACAACCTTCCGGAAAAGCACATTAATGCGCGGCTGGATGCGGAAGCCTAACCGGAACTCCACACGAATTACCCTGTCCTGCTCCAGCTCCTCAACTGTATATTCCATGGTGTAAGGTTCGTCGGTACGTTCAATATGCACAAACCAGTATACGTTGGCCCTTTTTGGCTTACGACTGAAGATAGAATAAATGATCTTCTGCTCTATCTGTTTGCTGTTGTTCGCTTTTGTTAGGTAGATAAGATGCGTTGCATATTGCGGTACAGATGTATCCGCACTCAAAGCATGCAAAATGGGGATCTGCTCTTTCAGATCGACAAAAGTAAGGAAGCGGTTATTGATCTTGCGGGCCCTGAACCAGATGTACATGGTGAAAAACAGTCCAACCTCAAACAGTACAAAAAATAATCTGTGTAATATTTTAACGGCATTGGCTATAAAGAACGAGAACTCAACTGTCAAAAATACGCAGGCTATGGTTGTTACCAGCCACACCGGCCAATGTTTTACATAGCGCATAAAGTAGAACATTAGTATGGTGGTCATTATCATAGCGATGGTGATGGAGAAGCCATAAGCCGCCGTCATTGAGCCGGACGTTTTGAAGTAAAGCGTTACCGCCACACAGCCAACACAAAGTATCCAGTTAATGCTGGGGATATAAATTTGCCCGCGTATGTTGGATGGATACTTGATGGTTATGCGCGGCCAAAAGTTCATGCTTACGGCTTCGCTGATCAAGGTGAATGAGCCGCTAATCAACGCCTGACTGGCAATAATGGTAGCCAGTGTTGCAATAATTACCGCCGGTATTATAAAGCCCTGCGGCACTATGGCGAAGAATGGATTGATGCCATTTAACCCTGCCGGATCGACGTTCATTAACACCCATGCCCCCTGACCAAAGTAATTAATTATGAGTGCCGCTTTTACGAAGATCCAGCTTACCTGGATGTTTTTTCTGCCGCAGTGCCCAAGGTCTGAGTAAAGCGCCTCGGCACCGGTGGTACACAAAAATACTGCGCCCAGTAACCAAAAACCTTCGGGATGCAGTACTAAAAGATCATAGGCATAAACCGGATTCAGCGCTTTAAAGATCTGAGGATATTCAAAGAGCTGAACAGCACCAAGTATAGCTAACATCCCAAACCAAACCAGCATTATTGGACCAAATGAGGATCCAACTACCTTGGTGCCAAACTGCTGGAAGAAGAAAAGCAGCACCAGGATAGCTATCACGATAAGGAGGATTATGTCATTACCCGGAACAATAAAACGGGATAAGGCAGGCACCTGAGCCAACCCTTCAATAGCGGAAGTTACCGAAATAGGAGGGGTGATTATACCATCGGCCAACAGCATGGCAGCGCCAATAATTGCCGGTGTTGCCAGCCATTTGCCGTACCGTTTTACTAAGGCGTAAAGCGAGAAGATTCCCCCTTCGCCGCGGTTGTCGGCTTGCAGGGTTATCAGAATATATTTAAAGGTGGTTTGCAAAGTAAGCGTCCAAAACACACATGATAGCGCCCCCAAAACCATAAACGGACCGGCGCTTTTGCCTTCTGTTAAAATGGTTTGAATGGTGTAAAGGGGCGAGGTGCCTATGTCGCCAAAAATAATACCGAGTGTAACCAACATGCCCCCGGCCGAAACTTTCTGAATAGAAGATGAATTCATGTATTTGTATTTTTTGATACAGGCTTGTCAAGGCTTGTTCCAAAAAGACAAAAAGGGGCTTAATGCAGCGGAAGCGCGGTTTTAGTGTTTAACAACAGAGCGTAACCCTACCATTTTGGAAGGGTCGGGTTGTCAATATGGAAGGATTATTTGTTTACCCCAACTTATACTCATCAAATTTGCGATAAAGCGTAGTAAGCCCAATACCCAGCAGCCGTGCGGTCTCGGTTTTGTTGCCGCCTGTATAAGCCAACATTTTTTTGATGTGTTGCTTTTCAACGCCGGCTAGGTCGATAGGGTTGTCATCAGCGGAGCCTTTTGTAAAGTCGGCCGGTAAAAGCGCGGGGGATAAAATATCCGAATCAGCCAGAATAACAACCCGTTCCATCACGTTTTTAAGTTCGCGTATGTTGCCTTTCCAAGGATTGCCTGTTATCAATTTAACAAAGTCACCATCCATTTTAACGGCAGATTTACCCATTTTTAAAGAGAACTCTTTTAAATAATACTCTGCCAAAAGCAAAACGTCAGTTTTCCTGTCGCGCAGGGGAGGTAGCGGGATGGAAAAAACAGAGAGCCGGTAAAAAAGATCCATCCTGAAGTTGCCAGTATCGGCATCTTTTTGCAGGTCGCGGTTGGTGGCAGCTATAATTCGGATGTTAACTTTTGTTGTTTGGGTATCGCCTAATTTTATGAAGCTTTTGTTTTCTATCAGTCGCAGTAACCTGGCCTGCATCTCCGGCTTAATCTCTCCAACCTCATCTAAAAAAAGCGTGCCGTTGTGTGCCTCTTCTACCAATCCTTTCTTGTCTTTCAGAGCACCTGTAAAAGCGCCTGCCTTATAGCCAAATAGTTCGCTTTCTAACAGATCACCGCTAAAGCTGCTGCAGTTGATGGCGACAAAGGGCTTTGTGGCGCGGTCGCTGCCTTGGTGAATGGCTGAGGCGAAAACCTCTTTCCCGGTCCCCGTTTCGCCCGTTAACAAAACGGTGGTATCTGTAGCGGCCACTTTCCTTGCAAGCGTTATGGCATCAACAATGGTAGGCGATGTTCCAATTATATCATCAAAACTGATGTTTGCCTTTTCTTTCTTTTTTAACAGCGTCGTATTGTATTGCGTGGTTGCCTTTTCAAAAGCCTGGTTAACCAGCGGAATTATCTTGTCGTTATCGTCGCCCTTGGTTATGTAATTAAACGCCCCGTTCTGAATGGACTGCACGCCATCGGCAATGGTGCCGTAAGCGGTAAGGTTTATCACCTCAACAAAAGGTTTTATTTGCTTAATGGCCTTTACCAGCTCAACGCCATTGGCGTCGGGCAATTTTACATCGCTTATAACCAAAACAACATCTTCATGATGTAAAATGCTCAAGCCCTCTTTCGCCGTATAGGCTTGCAGCACATTAAAACCCTCCAGACTTAAAATACGCGACAACAGATCATTGAGCTTTTTCTCATCATCAATAATTAAAACGGAGGTTAGCGTAGGCGACTTTTTTGTTTCCACGATATAAAATTAGGATGATTTATGATGAATGACACCTTATGGGCATTTATTTCGTCATGTGTTATAATATTCTTAATCAAGTCAGGTTATAAAGACACCAAATCATCACAATGAAAACAGCCCGGATTAAAATTTTGATCTTATATGTTTTAACTTTTGCCCCGTGTTATTTAAAGGCGCAGGTTAAACTACAGAGCCAGGTAATTGATGCGGTCACGAAGACAGCTATACCCTTTGCCACTATCGGCGTTAAAAACAGAATTATTGGTACAGTGGCTGATTCAACCGGGAAGTTTCAGTTATCTATATCTACCGATAGTATAGGGCCCAATAACCCCGTTATTGTAAGTTGTATCGGATATAATTCCCTAGAAATGAACGCCCGGGATCTTAAAAATGCGCAGCAGCTAATCGCGCTGTCTCCATCTGTTAATCACTTAAACCAGGTTACCATCAAACCGGCAAAGTTTAAAGTGAAAATATTTGGCAGAACAGGCAGCTCGGCGTTTATGAGTACGAAGATGATATCTGAGCATAACCATACCAGCGATGACTTAGGCAAAGAAATAGGCACAGTAATTAATATTGATAAAAATTGCAGGCTAACCGCGTTTAACATGCACGTTATATTTAACCATTTTGATAACGTTAAGTTCCGGTTGAATATTTACAGCGTAAAAGACGGCTTACCCGACACGCTGATTATAAAGGATAATATCTTATTAGATGTTGGCCATGTACGCCAAAAATGGATCAAAGTTGATCTTACAAAATACCAGGTCTATCTGGAGGGGTATGAAGAGGTTGCGGTAGCTATTCAGTGGTTAAAATGTACGACCGGGAATGATCCTCAAAAATCGTTCAATGTAGCGGCCGTGCCGGCTATAGGCCATCACATTTTATTTAGAGATAAAAGCCAGTCGACCTGGTTAAAAGTAGGTGGTAATTTAACTATGAATTTTACCGCTGAGGTTTATAAAGACTAAAAGCTATCGCGCTTTTATCCCAAAAACATCCTTCAAGGCCTTTTTAGCCGCATGATAGCCGCACATGCCATGCACACCACCACCCGGCGGGGTAGATGACGAACAGATATATAGTCCTTTTGCCGATGTTTTGTACGGCGACCAACGCAGGGCGGGGCGGGTAAATAGCTGTTTTATATCCTGAATGCCGCCGTTAATATCGCCGCCAATGTAATTATGGTTATACTCCTGCATCTGGGCGGTATTCATGGTATGGCGCTCAATTATAATATCTTTAAAGCCGGGCGCAAAGCGCTCCACTTGGTTCTCAATAGCGGCCGTCATATCTTTAACTGAACCATTTGGCACATGACAATACGCCCAGCCGGTATGCATACCCTTCGGTGCGCGGCTATGGTCAAACACGCTTTGCTGGGCAAATAATACAAATGGTTTTTGTGGGATCTTCCCTTCACTTACAGCCAATTCAGCATTAGCTATTTCGGCAAATGTACCGCCCAAATGCACAGTACCCGCGCCGTGACAAAAGTCATTAACAAAAGGTGCCGGTCCGTCCAACGCCCAATCTATTTTATAAACACCCATGCCGTAACGGTAGCGGTTAAGCTGCCATTTGTAAATAGCCGAGAATTTATGCCCGGCAATTTGCAGCATCTGTTTGGGCGTTACATCAAATAGTACAGCGTGCGATGAAGGCAATTGCGATAAAGAAGTGATATACATATTGGTCTCGATAACACCGCCCAAGGATATAAAGTAAGACCCCAGCGCCGCGGCTATTGATGCCGAGCCACCTTTGGCCACCGGCCAGCCTTTAAGGTGAGCGCCGGTTATAAGTGCCAACGCTATAGCCGCCGTTGATCTGTTGCTGAGCGGCTGCATACTGTGCGCCGCCATGCCGCCAAATAGCGCCTTTGCCCGTTCGGTAGCGAATAAGGCGGACATTTTTTCTGCACTTTGCAGTCCTTTTAACCCAAATTCTGCCATCTCCAACGGATGTTTAGGAAAATGGAACGGGCCCAGCACATCATTTTCAATAAGCGGCCAACTTTTAACAACCGGCGATATGAGCTTCTTGTAAGCTTCTTCGTCCCCGGGCAAATATTTGGCTGTTGTTTGTATAGACGAATGCAATACCCCTGCACTGCCATCATCAAGCGGGTGCGCGCAGGCAACTGAGGGATGAATATATTCCAGGCCGTGATCTGCCAACGGCAGGTTTCTGAAAAAAGGAGAATTAATGGCCAGGGGATGAATGGCAGAGCAAACATCGTGTTTAAAGCCGGGCAGGGTAAGTTCCTTGGTTGCTAGTCCGCCGCCGATATTGGCTTTGCCCTCAACGATCAAAACCGAAAGACCGTTCAGCTGCATTAATATAGCCGCTGCCAGGCCGTTCGGACCGGAGCCAACTACAACGGCGTCGTAATCGCGTTTGGGTAAAGATTCAAAATCAGGCATAATGGGTTCAGCTCAGCTTATAAAGTATACCGCTATGTCGCGGTAGCAAAAGCTTAACAATTATAGCATGAAATGTTTGAAAGAAAAAGTGGGGGGCTGTGCGATTCCCTCCCTTGGGAGGGCGTAGGGAGGGGTTTAGCCACTTCGTTAGACCCCTTCCCGCCACTGCACGTCCGGCCGCACCCTTCCCAAGGGAAGGAGTTCTAGAGATGAACGTTTAAAGCTCTTACCCCAGCGCCGCCGCACAATCCGCTATCAGATCATCCTTATCCTCAATACCTATTGAGAGGCGGATCATGTTGTCTGATATGCCCATTTCGGCGCGTTTCTCAGCCCCTAACTCGTTAAATATGGTGTGCGCTACAGGGATAGACAAAGTACGCGTATCGCCCAGGTTGCTTGATTTTACCACCAGCTGCAGCTTGTTTAAAAACGCGAAGCAATCCATGTTCTCCGCCAGTTCAATGCTCATTAAAGTGCCATAGCCTGAGAAAAGTTTTTTTGCCAACTCATGCTGCGGGTGGTTTTCCAACCCCGGGTAAAACACTTTTTTAACGTTTGGATGCAATTCAAAGTAAGATGCCAGCGCCATCGCGTTAGCGGTTGACCTATCCATACGCAGTGCCAATGTCTCGGCACCTATTGATATGTAATGTGCTGCTTCGGGCGCCATAGTGCCGCCCGCATCGCGCAATCCTTTTTTTCTAATTTGGGTGATGCCCCATTTTTTAACATCACCTTTTTTGTATACGTCGTAAATGTTGGGGTAAGTGCCCCAGTCAAACAGGCCGGTATCGGTTACACAACCACCCAAAGCATTGCCATGACCGCCAATGTTTTTGGTTAGGGAGTTTGCCACAAGTCCGGCTTTAACATTTACCGGGTTAAACAGGTAAGGGGTAGTCATGGTATTATCTACCATATATAAAATGCCTTTTTGCTCGCATAGGTTGCCAATAGCTTCCAGATCGGCTATTTGCGTTGCCGGATTAGCGATAGTCTCAACAAACACCATGCGGGTGTTGGGCTTTAAAGCATTTTCAACATTGGCTACTGCGGTGGCATCAACAAAAGTAATGTTCAGGCCCAGATCCATGTACGATTGAAACACGCTGCGGGTATTGCCAAAAAGATAGGAACTTGCCACTATATGGTCGCCTTGTTTTATCAAAGCCAATACTGTGGAAGCTATACCTG
>CAMLFI010000047.1 GCA_946479225.1 uncultured Mucilaginibacter sp.
CAGATTTGTAATAAAGGCCGGCACCAAGCGGCATCCCGGTGTTTGCTTGATAAGCAAATGCAGGCGGAACCTCGTCCATAAAGATGATCTTACTTTTTGCATAAGCTACGTTTGCGGTAACTGAATAAGACACCTGTCCAATCTTGTTCCGATGTGTCAAATCCACTTCAAACCCGCTGGTATTCACCTTTCCTATGTTTTCTTCGGGCAATTTGGGGAATCCGTTCACCGCACTAACCGAAAGATTGCGCTGACGGAGGATGTTTGATCGTTTTTGATTGAATACAGTAATGTCTACATCAAGCTTTCTGTTGAATAAACTAGCACTCAATCCGAAGTCCAGTTTTTTACTCACCTCCCATCCAATATTCGGATTGGAAAGAACAGTGGAGAAAATACCCGGTACGGTACTGCCGCCAAAAACATAATTATTTCCAAAGTCAAAAGTCTGTAGGAATTGGAATTGACCCACCTGGTCATTACCAAGCTCGCCATACGAAGCCCTAAGCTTTAAAGTATTGACAAATTGCACAGGCTTCATGAAATCCTCCTCAGATATTACCCAGCCTGCAGATGCAGATGGGAAGAATCCATATCTGTTATAAGTAGGAAATATGGTCGACCCGTCAGAGCGGAATGCAAATTCCAGCAAGTATTTGGATTGATAATTATAATTTAATCGACCCAAATAACTATTGTAAGCTCCCGCAGAAGCATTGCCGGCATTGCCTAAATCCTCTGGTCTCGTGCCCCCTAAACTAACTTGCGGAAGTGCCGCGCTAAGAAAGTTTCTGCGTGTCGCCGATGCAAACGTATTTGAATTTCTCTGCTGCTCGGCACCTACCATTGCGGCGATGTTATGGTCTTTGCCAATTGTAGTTCTGTAAGATAGCCTAACGTTGGTTAGGGTAGTGACCCACCTGTCGTATCTATCGGTAAGTTGTATCGGAGAAGTCGATGCTATACGATCATAGTCCTTCGTGTTTGGATTGTACACGTGCCAGTAATGTGGCTGAGAGAAGTTTTTTTGGAACTGGTTTCTCAAGTCGTAATTATAGGAAGCATCAAGCACCAATCCATTTACATGAGGCACTTTAAAAGATGCTGTAAATGTTGTAGTTATAGGATCATCTTTCCATTGCTGGTACCCTCTCCGGTCTGAAAGAAGCGGGCTGTTATCAAATCGCCCCCCGGCAAGCAGCCCGTTAGGGTATATGGCTGGTAGCGTTGGATTTGCCTGCAATGTGGTAGAGAAGTCAGTTCCATTTGCTGCAGTCCGCTGAGTGAACACGCCAGCGATATTAGCACCTACGGTTAAATACTGTGATAGATCTGCATCAATTCTTACTCTGGAGTTATACTGGTTATATTTGTAAGGTTGATTTTTAAAATTACTGCCTTGGCTAGCTGATCCGAAAGAAAGCAGGTATCTCACCTTATCCGAGCCTCCGCTCGCCTGAAAATTCAGCCTTTTCTGGGGAGTGTTCCTATTTAAAGATACATCTGCCCAATTAGTGTTCGGGTATAAAATGGGGTCAGACCCGTCACGGTATTTTTGGATCTCTGCAGCCGACTTATAGGGCCCTCTTCCCAGGTAAGAATAGGTTTCATTTACCACCTCCGAAAACAGCGCCGCATCCATCATTTCCGGAATTTTGGTAGGGTTAGTAATACCATATACGTAGGAGAAATTATAACTGGTCTTGCCTCTGGCGCCTGGTTTGGTGGTAACCAAAACTACGCCGTTGGCGGCTCGGGCACCATATATAGCAGCTGAACCGTCTTTTAATACGGTTATACTCTCAATATCCTGCGGGTTAAGGGTTGAAAGTATCCCTGTACCACGCGGCACACCGTCAACTACAATCAGAGGGTTATTGTTACCAAAAGTACTTGCACCGCGAATGACGATGTTGAGATCTTCTGCCCCAGGTACGCCATTACGCTGATTGACAACGAGGCCAGGTAGTCTACCTGCCAGGCTGGTTGTAACATTCACAGACTGGTTTTTAGTTAGATCTTCCCCTTTCACTCTTGATATCGAACCCGTCAGGGTTTCTCTTTTTTGGGTACCATAACCCACCACAACAACTTCATCAAGTTGTGTATCTATGGGTACAAGTTTTACATTGATAATTGCACCATTGCCTGCAGGTAAATCTTGGGGTTGATATCCCAGTACCGTAAAAGTTAGTGTAGCATTATTGGGCACTGTGATAGAATACTTACCATTTCCATCGGTTATTACCCCGTTTGTTGTTCCTTTTACTGTTACACTAACGCCGGGCATCGGCTGGTTAGTTTCGTCTGTTACAGTACCGGTCTTGGTTACGTTTTGCTGTTGCAGCAAGGCGGTGGTATTGAAGTTTTCTATCCCATGCACACTTTCGTGAGCGCTTGAAATATTGACTAGAGCGATAGTCGCAATTGATGTTGCAATTACCGTTTTTTTGGACAATACCGTCCATGCTCGAAGCATGACCTTCGAATTTAATGTCATAATTTTAAGTTTTAGTTTTTTTGTAGTTGGTTAATTAAAATTGGTGATGACAGAACGTCAAGCAGTGTTTAGTTTTGTTTTCCTCATAAGCATTTTAATAATTTAATAATTTAGTTAGATGCAAAGCATTAGAGTACTTTGTGGTAAAAATGGTTGTCAAATTAACTTGTAAAAAACTGTATAGCGTTGCACGTAATTACCGTATTATTAAGGAATATTACCATTTTATGGAAGATGCTTTCTAAAATTGGTATGTTTACCTCAGTTAATTATGGAACCGGAATTACTCAAAGTTTCTAACCAGTCAGCCTTTTCTTTTAGTATAAGGTTAGACCGTGTGCCAAACGTAAATAGCAGATGGCATTTTCATCCCGAAGTTGAGCTTATATACCTTCATCGCGGTTCTGGAATGCAGTTTATTGGTGATAGTATAAAAAGATTTCACGAGGGCGATATAATTTTAATTGGATCTAATCTGCCGCACTACTTCAAATTTGATAAGGAAAAGCAAATAAGTAGTAATAATGAAAGTCCTTATTCAACAGTTATTCATTTTTACGAGGACTTTTGGGGTAGGGCATTCCTTGAATTACCTGAAAATGCTATTATTAAACGCGCTTTGGAAAAGGCAAAAAGAGGTATTCTGATTTCAGCTAGAAAAGAACCTATAATCTCCAATTTGATAAAGCAATTGTCCGTGTCTGAAGGCCATTCGCGCATAGTATTGTTAATGGAAGCTCTTGCGTTAATCGGTTCCAGCAGTAGCGGAAAATTACTATCATCAATAGGTTTTAAATATAATTTCGAAGAGTCTGATAAATACCGCATAAACCTTATTTATGAATATTCTTTTGCTCATTTTAAAGACAAAATTTCATTGCAAAAGATTGCTCAGATTGCTAACCTTGCGCCTAATTCCTTTTGTCGTTATTTTAAAGCAAAAACCAGGAAAACTTATTTTCAATTTGTTAATGAGATACGCGTAAGCCACGCTTGTAAATTGCTTATTGAGGACGAGGTTAGTATAAAGCAAATATGTTATGAAAGTGGCTTTAATAATTTTTCCTCTTTTCATGCTGTTTTTAAGCAAATAACCGGGAAAACACCACTTACTTATAAGCAACATATTATTCCAAGTTCCGCGCTTGCTAATTAGTGGACTAATTAGCAAGATTCCGGTAATGGTAATATTCCTTAATAGTAAGTTAATTTCCTGCAATCGCTAACAATTTTTAAGCAGTTAATTTGAAGCTCCGATCAATTATAGCCAATATTAAAATGATGCCCCAAAATCATAAATTATTAGCATTTTTTTGAATGGGCAGCATAACTATGTTTTTTAATTACCATATGGTTGTTTATGCAAATCATATTTTTAACGCAGGCTACTTTATGCGTAATTATAGAATCGGTTTGAAGAATAAATTGATATCTTTAAAATTAATTATGGGGTTATTTATGGCTGAATATCGAAGTCGCAAATAATTTCGAACAAATTATGACCAACATCCTAAATCAATCAACTCCGAATTTGCCAAAAATAGTTTTTGGCACAAGCAGCCTTGGAAATTTATTTGTAGCACTTAATGATACTGTAAAGCAGGATATAGTTGCGGAGTGCGTTAAGCATTCGCCAGGTAAGGTGGTATTTGATTCCGCCGGTAAATATGGAGCTGGTTTGGCACTTGAATCACTTGGCAGAGCATTAAGTGATTTAGAAGTTAACCCTGACAATGTTGTTATAAGCAATAAATTGGGATGGTTTAGAACAGAATTGAAAACCCCTGAACCAACATTCGAAAAAGGGGTATGGGTAGGTATAAAGCATGACGCTGTTCAAATGATAAGTTATGATGGCATGATGAAATGTTTTGAACAGGGTAATGAATTGCTAGGCGGATGGGCCTCTGAAATGGTTTCAGTACACGACCCGGATGAATATCTGGCAGCCGCCACTTCGCCCAAAGACGAAGCAAAAAGATACAATGACGTACTTGAAGCCTATAAAGCGTTAGTCGATTTAAAGGCCGGAGGGCGGGCCAAGTCAGTAGGAATAGGAGCGAAGGATTGGAGGACAATTGTTAGAATAGCGAAGGATGTAAAGCTGGATTGGATAATGGTAGCCAACAGCATGACAATTAAAAGCCACCCGGCGGAATTGTTGGAATTTATGGCAGATATGAAGCGAAAAGGCATTCCTATTATCAACTCAGCCGTATTCCATTCAGGATTTTTAATTGGCGGTACTCATTATGATTATAAACTGGTGGATGAGAATTTTCCGGGACATAACGAGCTCTTAAAATGGCGCGAAGACTTCTTTGCCACTTGTAAGGAATTCAACATCACACCCGCAACTGCCTGCGTGGCATATGCATTAAAGGTGCCGGGTGTAGAAAGCGTTGCATTAAGTACTACTAACCCTTTGCGAGTTAAGGATAATATAAATATGGCCCATGCAGTCATTCCAAAAGGTTTTTGGACGAAAATGGTTGAAAGAGGTTTGTTAGATTTCTCTTTTAACTAACAAGAATATGTCAAAAATAGATTCTCATCAACACTTTTGGAAATATGATCCGATACGGGATTCATGGATAACGGATGACATGGCCGTGATTCAAAGAGATTTTTTCCCTGAAGATCTTGAACCGGTACTTAAAAATAACGGAATTGACGGTTGCGTAATAGTGCAATCTGATCAGTCTGAAGAAGAAAACAGTTTTCAATTAAAAAATGCTGCAGATCATAGCTTTATTAAGGGAGTTGTCGGTTGGGTTGATCTTTTGTCGGCAGATGTTGAGCAAAGACTTGAATATTACAGCCAATTTAAAAAATTGAAAGGTTTTCGGCATGTGTTACAGGGCGAGCCACAGCGCGATTTTATGTTGCGCCCCGATTTTTTAAATGGTATATCGTTGCTTAACAAGTATAATTTCGCATATGATATTCTGGTGTTTCCGGATCAGTTAAAATTTACCAACGAAATGGTTGCAATGTTTCCTGAGCAGAGATTTGTTTTGGATCATATTGCTAAGCCTTATATTAAAGATAAAGTTTTAACAGACTGGGATGTGAATATTAAGGCGTTGGGCAAATTTGATAATGTGTTCTGCAAAATTTCAGGAATGGTTACAGAAACCAATTGGAATAACTGGCAACCAGAGGAATTTGACCCATACATAGATGTTGTAGTTAACGCCTTTGGAACCGACAGAATAATGTTTGGATCTGATTGGCCCGTTTGTAAAGTAGCCGCCACTTACGAGGAAGTGCATGGCATTGTTAAAAATTACTTCTCCGGTTACAGTGAGAGTGAAAAAGGGAAGATCCTTGGAGAAAATGCAATTAAGTTTTATAGTTTATCTGAATAAAAAATGAATTCGTTGGTTTGTGCCCATCCGGGAAAATTTGAATATAAGCAATCTGATCGGCCCGTGTTAACTCCCGGAAATGCCATTATAAAAATAAGAAGAATTGGCATTTGCGGGACAGACCTTCACGCCTTTAGGGGCACGCAGCCATATTTTAATTATCCGCGTGTGTTAGGACACGAACTTTCGGGCGATTTAGTTGAAGCTGATGATGCACCTGGATTTACGATAGGTGAGCGTGTAACTTTTATACCCTACATTAACTGCCAGCATTGTATTGCATGCAGATCCGGCAAGCCTAACTGCTGTGTAAATATCCAGGTGTGTGGCGTGCATATTGACGGCGGCATGGCCGAATATTATTCCATTCCTTCTCGGTTATTAGTACACGGCGAAGGATTAAGTTATGATGAATTGGCACTGATTG
The DNA here is from genome assembly GCA_946479225.1 of uncultured Mucilaginibacter sp. The sequence goes on from CAMLFI010000047.1 coordinate 6,299, forward strand.
AGCCTTTAGCCATAGGTGCACACGGTATAAGACGGGCCGGAGTTGTTCCCGGCGAATTTGTATTGGTAATTGGTGCCGGCCCTATTGGCTTAGGCACCATGGAGTTTGCCCGTATAGCGGGTGCCCGGGTTATCGCTATGGATATAAATGATAACAGACTTGCTTTTTGTAAGGAAAAGTTGGGTATACATTACACAGTTAATGCACTGGAAGACGCAAAAGAGCAAATAAGTAAAATTACCGGTGGCGACATGCCTACTGTAGTAATAGATGCTACAGGCAACCAGAAAGCTATAAACTCGGCGCTTCAATTTATGGCGCACAGCGCTCGTTTAGTACTGATAGGTTTACAGAAAGAAGAAATATCGTTTAGTCATCCTGAGTTTCATAAACGCGAAGCCACGTTAATGAGCAGCAGAAATGCAACCCGAGAAGACTTTGAACATGTTATTGATTCGGTAAAAAAGGGGCTTATTAATCCGCTGGCTTATATAACACATCGTTCAGCGTTTAACGCACTGAGCGTAGATTTTCAAAGCTGGCTAGATCCGGCTTCAAACGTAATTAAGGCCGTTGCTACATTATAAATAGAATTACGATGGATGGACAGAATGCGGCGACGACAAGCGTTAACCTTATACGCCTCTCAGGTAAAACCGTGGGCCACATCAATGCCCCCGATGTGATTACACCCTCTATTGATTATTTGACGCTTCCCGTCAAAGTTTTACAATTTGGTACTGGCGTTCTATTACGTGGATTAACAGATCACGTTATTGACAAAGCTAATAGAGCCGGCATATTTAATGGACGAATTGCTGTTGTAAAGTCAACAAGTACAGGCGGTACCGACGCTTTTGCCGGGCAGAACAATCTGTATACGCTGCAGATGAAGGGCATCGAAAATAAGCAGTTAACGGAAGAAACCGTTATTAATACTTCTATAAGTAAAATATTATCTGCCGCCGGGGAGTGGGATCTGGTTTTAAAGGAAGCTGAAAATCCCGAACTCACGGTTGTTATTTCAAATACGACTGAAGTTGGCCTTCAGTTGGTAGAAGAAGATATTACTCAGCAACCACCTTCATCATTCCCTGCAAAGTTATTAGCTGTATTGCATCATCGGTATAAAACTTTTAACGGGAGCAGCGAAAGCGGTTTGGTAATTATACCCACGGAGCTTTTACCTGAAAACGCAACTATACTCAGATCAATTATAACACAACTCATTGCCTTTAACCACTTGAGCGCTGATTTTGAGAACTGGATAAATGAAAATAACTATTTCTGCAATTCATTGGTGGATAGAATAGTAACCGGCAAGCCATCAGCCGAAGAACAACGTCTCTTCGAAGAAAAGAACGGGTACCGTGATGACTTATTGATCGTATCAGAGCCGTATTGCCTATGGGCTATTGAAGGCAATGATAAAGTAAAATCAATTTTGAGTTTTGAACAGGCAGATCCCGGTGTTATTGTTATCCCCGATATTGAAGTTCATCGCGAGTTAAAATTACGCCTTCTGAATGGTACGCACACGCTGAGTTGCGCGTTAGCGCTCACTATGGGTTTTGATCTGGTAAATGCGGCAACCAACGATGCGGAATTTTCTTCCTTTTTGCAAAATTTAATGGAAGAGATAAGGTTGGCTATGCCCTATAAAGCTGAACCTGCGCTGATGAAAGACTTTTCTGAGCGGGTTTTAGATAGGTTCAGAAATCCATATATACAGCATCAATGGGTAGCCATCGCGCAGCAATACACTACCAAAATGATAACAAGAGTGCTTCCTGTTCTGAAGGAGCATTATAGGTTATACAAACATGCCCCTGAAAACATAGCAAGAGGATTTGCTGCTTATATTTCACTTATGAGTAAGGTTATTAAGTATAATGATCAGTATTATTTAGTTTATAAGAGTGAACGTTATCTTTTAAAAGACGAGAAAATAGCTTTGTTGGTAGCTAAGTGGGCTACACACTCAACAGAAAGTATTGCATCAGAAGTTCTTGACAGTAGTGAAATATGGGGAGAAGACTTATCACAATTACCAGGTTTTGTAAATGCAGTTCAACACCATTTAAATAACCTGATTAAATAAGATTGCGGCGTTAATAAATGATGCAACTTGTATAACGAATAAAGTCTGCCTGCTTCGCCATTTGAAGCAGAAATACACTGTCCGATAGATAAAATCATTAAAAAAAATGAAAATTAATAAGTCCGCCGTTTTGGGGTTGTGTATAGCAGTTATATGTAATTCTGTTGTATTAGCACAAAAAATATCGGTCCAATCACCCAACCAAAAAATAAGCGTTGGGTTGTTTAATCAGCAAAATGGCGATAGAGGCGTTTGGTATTTAAAAGTATCTTACACAGCAGATAGCAAATCAACTGAAGCTATTTCGCATATCGATCTTGGATTAGTAAGAGCCGATCAGGAATTTGCAAAGGAATTGACGTTTGTAAAAGCAGGGAAGCTTACGCCGATAAATGAGCAATATAAAGCAGTTTACGGTAAGCGCTCAGTTAGAAGTAATAGTGCAAACGAAGTAATGATCTCGTTTCAAAATCCGGATAAAACTAAATTGAATATCATAATACGAGTCTACAATGACGGCATGGCATTTCGGTATGAATTTCCGGACAAACAAGCCGCCGTTATGGTTAAGGACGAGTTGACTGCTTATAGTATCCCAAAGGAAACCAACCGGTGGATGGAAAAATGGAATGCAGCCAATGAAGGTTATTATACGGCGATGAGTGATGACAAAGTGCAGCAGCAGGAGTGGTGCTACCCCGCACTTTTCAATACAAAAGATAATGCATGCTGGTTTTTACTGCATGAAGCCGACCTCGACAGAAATTATTGTGGAACCAAGTTGAGTAACGTGACCGATGCCACAAAGTATAAACTTACCTTTCCTAATCCTAGAGACGGACGCGGAACAGGGGTATCTGAGCCAACAATAAATTTCCCTTGGAAATCACCTTGGCGGGTTGTAATTATGGGCAAATTGCAGGATGTGGTTGCTTCAACACTGGTTGATGATATATCCACTCCATCGGTAGTTAAAAACACAGATTGGATAAAGCCGGGCCTTGTATCATGGAATTACTGGTCAAGCAATCACGGTACGAAAGATTATAAAATAATTACCCGTTTCGCAGACCTGGCTGCTGATATGAATTGGCCGTACACTCTTTTAGATTGGGAGTGGGATAGTATGGGCAATGGCGGCAAATTAGAAGATGCTTTAACTTATATAAAGGCCAAGGGTGTAAAACCCTTAATGTGGTATAACTCCGGAGGCAACCACACTACTGTAACTTCAACGCCGAAGGACCGTATGCTCACGCATGAAAGCCGCGTAGCTGAATTTACTAAGCTGAGAGAATTAGGTGTGGCGGGTGTTAAAATAGATTTTTTTGAGAGCGAAAAGCAGAATATGATCCAGTATTACCTGGATATTTTAGATGATGCCGCACAATTTCAGATCATGGTGTATTTTCACGGTTGCCTGGTTCCACGTGGATGGTCAAGAACCTACCCGCACTTAATGACTTATGAAGCAGTTCGCGGTGCGGAGTGGTACAATAACGTACCCGATTTTACGATGGCTGCGCCTGAGCATAACACCATTTTGCCGTTTACCCGCAACGTAATCGGGCCAATGGATTATACACCGGTTACATTTACCAATTCGCAATATCCACACGTTACATCTTATGGCCACGAGCTGGCTCTGAGCGTGCTGTTTGAATCAGGTTTGCAACATTTGGCAGATAGGCCCGAAGGATACTATGAGCTACAGGATGCGGCAAAAGCTTTTTTACGAAACGTGCCTAATGCTTGGGATGATTCAAAGTTAGTGGATGGTTATCCCGGTAAGGATATAACAATGGCGCGCCGTAAAGGCAACAATTGGTACATAGCAGGTATAAACGGCGAGCAGCGCGAGAAAAGAAAGAGTATAAAGCTTGATTTTTTAACTGACAAAGTAAAATATAAGCTAACGCTTATTGCAGATGGCGCTCATGACAAAGAATTTTCCACACAATATATGGTGGTAGATAAATCCAGTACGATAGATATTAAAATGTTGCGTCGAGGTGGCTTCGCAGGCGTTATAACAAGCGAACTTTAAACATAATTATAAAAAAAATTCTAATTTTTATAACTTACAACGTTTTCGTACGATTTGTATCTTAATATAAATAATTAACCAACTATCTATTCAAAAATTACATGAAGTTTAACAAGCTAATAGTCTCGCTGATTCTGCTAGGGCCGATGTTTGCGCACGCCCAGACACCGGGTCTATCCTTAAATGATCTAACGCCATCTGGCGGATCAGAAAAAAACTGGGAGTCTGTTTCTGA
>CAMLFI010000048.1 GCA_946479225.1 uncultured Mucilaginibacter sp.
GGGCTATCCATTAAAACCAAATGTGTCAAAAATTTCTTCTATTGCCGAGAAATATAAGCAAATTAGCATCAATTATGCTCAGCAACCAATACGCTATTCAACAGGTTAAGGATATTATTAAAGCCGAAGGCGATATTATTACAGATGATGTAATAAATGTGCTGCTGACAGACAGCCGCAGAATCACCAATGCTGCCGGCGGTTTGTTCTTCGCTTTAAGTGGCAGGCGCAATGGGCATGCTTTTATTGCTGAGGCTTACGCCGCAGGCGTGCGCAACTTTGTAGTGAAACAAGGACCGGAAATAAAGTTGCCTGACGCGAATTTTTTGATAGTACCTGATGTATTAACGGCACTACAGACTCTTGCTACCCATCACCGAGATCGTTTTAACATTGATGTGATAGGCATTACCGGCAGCAACGGCAAAACCATTGTAAAAGAGTGGCTATACCAGTTATTTACGGTTGATAAGAATGTAGTGCGCAACCCTAAGAGCTATAACTCGCAAATTGGCGTGCCGCTTTCAGTGTGGCAAATGAGCGAAAAGAATGAGCTGGCGATATTTGAAGCGGGCATATCTGTCCCCGGCGAGATGGTGCGGTTGGAAGATATTATAAAGCCATCTATCGGCGTACTTACGCACCTGGGGCCGGCACATAACGAAGGTTTTGAAGATTTCAAGGAAAAGGTATCAGAGAAACTAAAGTTATTTACCAACTGCCGTTTGGTAATTTACAACTACGACCAGGTAACCGATTATAAAGACCAGATAAAAGCAGAGACCTGCTTTACCTGGAGCCGTACGTTCCGGCAGGCTGATTTGTATGTTTTTAGCGAGACTGTAATTTCAAAAAACTACTACTTAAGGGCAAAATACAAAGAGCAGGAAATCGAGTGCCTTGTTCCGTTTATTGATGAGGCCTCTGTAGAAAATGCAATAACCTGCTGGGCAACTATGCTTGCAATGGGTTATACCCCTGTTGAGGCTGATAAGCGTATTGAGCGGCTTAGTCCGGTGAGTATGCGCCTTGAACTTAAAACCGGCACAAACGATTGCTCTGTTATTGATGATACTTATAATTCTGATATACAATCGTTGGAAATAGCGCTTAACTTTTTAAATCAACAAAATCAGCATAAAAAAAAGACGCTGATACTTTCTGATATATTCCAGTCTGGTTTGCCGGAAGATGTATTGTATAAGCAGGTCGCCGAATTAGTTCATAATAAAAATGTAGATAAGTTTATCGGCGTAGGGACGGCCCTTATGAACCGGCAAGACACTATTGACGTTGCAGAAAAACATTTTTTTGCTGATACAAATGCTTTGCTTAATCATCTCAACAGTTTGAGATTTAGGGACGAGACCATTCTGATAAAAGGTTCCCGCAGTTTTGAATTTGAGCGGATAAGCAGATTATTATCGCAGAAAAACCACGAAACTGTGATGGAGATTAACTTGAATGCGCTGCTTAACAATCTGAATTACTATAAAGCCAAGTTAAAGTCGGGTGTTAAGGTAATGGCTATGGTAAAAGCATTCTCATACGGCAGCGGAACCTTTGAATTGGCCAATATGCTGCAGTATAACAAAGTTGATTATCTGGCTGTAGCTTATGCGGATGAGGGAGTTTCTTTACGCCAATCAGGAATCACTTTGCCAATAGCCGTAATGAATACCGAGTATTCTGCTTTTGACAAGCTGACAGAGTATAAACTTGAACCTGTGATTTATAGCTTCGGTCTGCTGGATGAGTTTGTAAAGTACGCCCAGCTTAATGAGATATCGGCTTATCCGGTGCATATTAAAATTGATACCGGCATGCATCGTCTCGGCTTTGAAGAGTTTGAGATAGATACATTATGTGATATGCTGGAGATAAACAAGTATATACGCGTTAAATCTATTTTTTCTCACTTGGTGGCAAGCGATGCGGCGGAGCATGATGGCTTTACCAAAACGCAGATAAAACGTTTTGAAAAGGCATATAAAAAGATAGAGGAAGCATTGCGTTATAAAGTGATCAAACATCTGTCGAATACATCGGGCATTACACGGTGGCCCGGTGCGCAATACGATATGGTAAGGCTCGGTATTGGCCTTTACGGCGTCGACGCGGCAGTACCACCAACAGACAGTGCCTTACAGCCGATTGCTACTTTAAAAACAAGTGTTTCGCAGGTGCGCAAAGTTGCAGCCGGGGATACAATTGGCTACTCGCGTAAGGGGATAATGGCGGATAACGGGAAAATTGCGACGGTGCGTATTGGCTATGCTGATGGCTATCTAAGGGCTTTCGGTAACGGCGTTGGCAAAATGATGGTGAACGGAACCCTTGTGCCTACTGTAGGTAATATATCAATGGATATGACCATGATAGACGTTACTGCATTGAATGTAGAAGAGGGTGACGACGTGATCGTTTTCAATAACGAGTATAGAATAGAAGAACTTGCCACTCAAATAGGCACTATTCCCTATGAAATTTTAACTAATATTTCGCAGCGCGTAAAAAGGGTGTACTTTTACGAATAGAAATATTTAGAAGATATGAAGAAGGTAATTGGTGCGTTGTTAAATTATTTTCTGAAAGGTGTTATAGTGGTTATACCTATTGGGGCCGCTTTTTTTCTGATCTACTGGGCGGTCTCAACCATTGACAACGCCCTAAACATAAGCGATATTTTTTGGGCCGATAGCGTAACCGGCAAGCCGCGTTATATACCTGGTTTAGGTATATTGAATGTTTTTGTTTTAATAATGATTGCTGGCGTGTTGGTAACCAATGTGGTTACAGATCCTATAAAGAAATGGTTCAACCGGTGGATAAATCGTCTCCCTTTATTCAAATTCCTGTATTCTTCTATAAAAGACCTGACCGTTGCTTTTGTGGGTGACGAAAAGAAGTTTAACGAGGCAGTAATTGTTGAAGTGAACGAATTTGGTTTAAAAAAGATCGGTTTTTTGGTGCAAAAAGATCTTGTCAAGCTTGGCTTACCGGGTGAGGTGGCGGTTTATTTTCCGTATTCTTATTCTTTTGCTGGCCAGGTTGTTATTATTTCTGCCGATAAAGTAAAACCTCTAGATAAGAACGCCGCAGATATGATGAAATTTGTTATTTCAGGCGGGGTTAGCGGGCTGGATTAGGAACTCCCTTGTGCTTTTTAGCGTCAGATCTTCTGAAATTCCATATTACTACAAACACGGCTACCAGCATCATTAAGGCACCTATTAAATAGGAGAAGCCAGGAAAATACCAGGAAGCATCTTTGTTTGTTGACGCATAAAACGTATAACCAAACAGCAATGGCCCTATAATTACGCTAAGGCTGTTAACAATGGTTATAGCGCCTTGCAGTTCGCCTTGCTCATTTTTTGCAACCTTACTTGTGGCAAGAGCCTGCAGGGCAGGGCCACCTATTCCGCCAAGACAATAAGGTATCATAAACACATACATCATCCAACCGCGATTGGCAAATGCAATAAGAATAAGGCCCATCGCATAGAATAACAAACCGGCAATTATGTTTTTTTGCTGGCCGAATTTGGGAATGGTATAACGGATCAATCCGCCTTGAATGGCTACCAGTAACACACCAATAAAAATACCCAAAGTACCTACACTGCTCAAGGTCCAGTCGAACTTCTCGAATAAAAAGAAGGATAAGAGATATTCGACGGATTTTTGCGCGATATAAACTAAAGTAAATACGCTGATGAGGCCGGCAAGTTCAGGATGCCTTTTGAAAATATCAACAAGCGCTCCAACAGGATTAGCACGTCGCCATTCAAAACTGCGTCTGTGCTGGGGTTTTAATGATTCCGGTAAAACAAAGAATCCGTATAAAGCATTGAAGAATGCAAAAGCTGCCGCCGCCAGAAATGGAAACTTTATATTGATGTCTCCCAGATAAGCACCTAAGCCTATTCCTATAATAAAGCCAAACCCGGAAGCAGCGCCCACTAACCCAAAATTTGCAGCACGCTTATGTCCCGTGCTTATATCGGATATATAAGCGGTGGCTGTAGAGTTACTCGCGCCCGTAACACCTGCTATAAAACGTCCCACAAACAACCATGCGATGGTGGGTGCAAAGGCCATGAATAAATAATCAATACTGAAGCCTAATAACGAAAAGAGTAGTACGGGGCGTCGCCCATATTTATCACTCAATCCACCTACAACCGAAGCAAATAGCAACTGCATGCTGGCGTATACAAAGGTGAGCCAGCCGCTATATTTTGAAGCTGTGCTAACATCTACATGTCCAAGTGTTTCTAAAAGCTTGGGTAACACAGGTATAATTATCCCAAGCCCTAAAACATCAATAAAAATGGTAATAAAAATAAAGCCAAGCGCGGCTGACCGGGTTTTACCGGTTTTTTTTACAGGAATTTTATTTGATGCAGGCGTTAGCTCTTCAGACATGGGTTTTAAAGCGGCGAAGGTAAACCATATTAATAACCATTAAGTTAACTTTGTGTTTCTTTTAAAACTCCTTATAGCTAAAAGCGCACCTACCAACATTAATAAGGATCCTATGGCAAATGGTGCTCCCGGAAAATGTATTTTATTATTGGGGCGGGTAAAGTAATAAAAGGACTCCGTCATCACTAATGGCCCGAATATAGAACTGAGACTCATTAATCCGGTTAAGCCACCCTGTAGGTTTCCCTGTTCATTCGCCGGCACCTTATTGCTCATGTAGCCTTGTATAGCAGGCCCTGCTATACCACCAAGGCAATAAGGTACCAGTATGGCAAACATCATCCAGCCTTTTGTGGCGAATGCAAAGAAAATTAAGCCGATAGCATACAGTAGTAAGCCTACCCATATACTGCGCTCCTCGCCGAGTTTGGGCAATATTATTCTTATTAAACCACCCTGCACCGTTGCTATCATCAAGCCCACAAACCCCAAAGAATAACCAACCCAGTCCTCGTTCCAGTTAAATTTATACATGGTATAAAAAGTCCACACGCTTTGTACAGCTTGTGCGGCAAAATAAACCAAGAATAAAACCACAGCCAAGCCAACCACTTTATCATATTTCTTCAATTGAAAAACAGATGTAAACGGATTGATCTTTTTAAAGTCGAGTGGCCGCCTATGTTCAATAGGTAATGATTCGGGCAGCATAAAATATCCATATATTGCATTTGCAAAAGCTAATAAAGCTGCCGCAATAAACGGATAGTGCATATCGTGTTTACCTAAAACGCCACCAATTACTGGTCCTATAATAAAGCCTAGTCCAAAAGCTACACCGATCATGCCGAAATTTTGGGCACGTTTTTCAGGCGCGCTTACATCGGCTATATAGGCGGTTGCTGTCGTGAAACTGGCACCGGTAATTCCCGCTACAATTCGCCCTACGAATAACCAGGCGATGGTTGGTGCAAACGCAGAAAATAAATAGTCTACCCCAAACCCCAATAATGAAAATAACAATACCGGCCTGCGGCCGAATTTATCACTTAGGTTCCCAATTAAAGGAGCGCAGGCAAATTGCATAATAGCATAAGCGGCCGTGAGCCAGCCTGCATATGCCGAAGCATCGCTAACACTGCCATGAATAAGATGAGCTATTAGCTTGGGTATAACAGGTATAATAATGCCCAAACCCATTACATCAATAAGTAGGGTGGCAAAAATAAAGCCCAGGCTTGCTTTCTTCTGCTTTTCGGGTAGTTCCATTAAATGAGTTAAGTAATTGATTAAAAGTTAGGTTTCAATACATATTTGTCGTAGAAACGGAAAATATGTTCAGTAGCTTCTTCGGCTGTATCAACTAAACGGTATAGGTTTAAGTCGTCCGGATGGATATTATGCTCTTTCTCTAACATATTTTTGGCTACCCATTCAAACAGTCCACCCCAATAATCAGTACCTACAAATACAATAGGGAAACGGGCTATTTTGCCGGTTTGTATCAAAGTCATCGCCTCAAAAGCCTCGTCCATTGTGCCAAAGCCGCCCGGCAGTACAATAAAGCCTTGCGAATATTTCATGAACATTACTTTACGCACAAAAAAGTAATCGAACTCCAAAAGCTTGTCCCTGTCAATATACTTGTTGTTGAATTGCTCAAATGGAAGTTCAATATTTAACCCCACAGATTTACCGCCGGCTTCATAAGCGCCTTTATTAGCCGCCTCCATAATACCCGGGCCGCCGCCTGATATTACCCCGTAACCTCTTTCTGTAAGCAGGCGGGCAATTTCTTCGGTCATTTTATAGTATAAATGATCTGTTTTAGTACGTGCAGAGCCGAATATGGAAACGCAGGGGCCTATTTTAGCCAGTTTCTCAAAGCCGTCAACAAATTCGGCCATTATTTTAAATATCTGCCACGAGTCGCTAACTTTTATTTCCTGCCAGTTTTTGTTATCAAACGCTCTTCGTAATTTTTCGTCTCCGGTCATATCTATCTTAAACCTTAATAATGTGTATGTGTTTCAAAAATTCTTTGTCTATAACTGAAGATCAGGCTTTCAGTGTTGCCTTTTTCGCTGTTGATGTGATAAACAAGCCTATAAAAGTAATCAGGCCGTTTACAAGTATAAGTTCGTTATCAAAGGTATAACCAAAAAGCACTGTTGAGTGCGAGCTAAGGTAATAACATATTGCCGGTGATATCAGGCAAATAAATGGCACCAACTTATCCCTTACCTGTCTGCCACCCATAAATAGGCCAAATGAATACAGACCCAATAAAGGCCCGTATGTGTAGGATGCTACTTTGAAGATAGCATTTACTACCGCTGTATCGTTAATAGCATTAAAAATAACTATTGTCAACAGCAGCAAAACCGAAAACCCAATGTGAACATAGTGCCTTGTGGCAACATTCTGTTTGCTGTTAGCGTCTTTGCCTTTGTTGAAGTTTAAAAAGTCAACACAAAAGGATGTGGTAAGCGCCGTAAGCGCGGAGTCCGTTGTTGCAAAGGTTGCCGCTGTAAGGCCCAGCATAAAAACTATTGCTGGTATAACTCCAAGATATTGCAGTGCGATGGTAGGGTAGAGGTAGTCCGTCTTTTCAACAATAACGCCATATTTTGCAGCATACATATACAACATAGCACCAACACATAAAAAGAAAATGTTGATCACCACAAACACGCCGGTAAAGCTGAACATGTTTTTTTGCGCTTCGCCGATATTCTTCAAACTAAGATTTTTTTGCATCAGATCCTGATCAAGTCCGACCATTCCAATGGTAATAAACATGCCGCCTATGAACTGTTTGCCAATATGAAAATGGCTCGTCATGAAATCATCAAAGAAAAATATTTTTGAATAGCTGCTGTTTTTTACTGCTTCAACCGCCTCAAAAACACTCATATCAAGGCTTCGGCAAATAAAGTAAATGGATAGAAAAACGGATGATACGAGGAACAGCGTTTGCAAGCTATCCGTTATAATAATGGTTTTAAGGCCACCTTTGAACGTATAGGCCCATATCAGCAAAAGACAAATTATTACTGTAGCGAAGAACGGAATACCGTAACTATCGAAAATAAAGCGCTGTAAGACAATCACCACCAAATAAAGTCTGAAAGCAGAGCCTATTGTGCGGCTTAGTAAAAATATGCCCGCCGCAGTTTTATAACTCCAGGTGCCTAACGCATGCTCAATATAACTGTATATCGAGGTGAGTTTCATGCGGTAATACAAAGGCAGTAATATTGTAGCGACTATTATGAACCCTGCCGCGTTACCTAAAATGAACTGGAAATAAGCAAACTGATCGCCGCTTGGTGCACCAACCTTGCCAGGCACCGAAATAAAGGTTACACCGCTAAGCGCGGTACCTATCATACCAAAGGCTACTAAATACCATTTTGAGTTGCGGTTAGCAACGAAGAAGGTATCATTGTCTGCTGATTTGCGTGAGGTGAGCCACGAAATAACAAGTAGTACAAGGAAGTAGCCGATAATGAAGGATAATAATATACCAGACGACATGTGGTTTGTGTTTAGTTGAACCGTAAGCGATTTACCTAATATTTCTTACTTTCGCAATATGAATTTCTCATCCAAGCTTTTGGAAAACGCTGTTGACGAATTTGCTAAGCTACCGGGAGTAGGGCAAAAAACCGCGCTGCGTTTGGTTTTGCACCTGCTTAATCAAAACAAGCAGGAGGTAGAGCAATTCAGTCATGCCATCACCAAACTACGTAACGAAATTCAATTTTGCGCCCGTTGCCATAATATATCAGATCAGGCAATATGTGAGATATGTTCATCGCCAAAACGCGACGCCAGTGTTATATGTGTAGTAGAGGATACCCGCGATGTAATGGCTATTGAAAATACCAGCCAGTTTAATGGCTTGTATCATGTTTTAGGTGGATTGATATCGCCTATGGACGGAGTCGGTCCGGGGGATCTGCAGGTTGATTCTCTTATAGAACGATTAACAGATGGCGAGGTTAAAGAGGTGATTTTTGCCCTTAGCGCTACCATGGAGGGAGACACTACTATCTTCTATCTGCATAAAAAATTAAAGCATTTCAATATAAATATTTCAACTATTGCCCGTGGCATAGCATTTGGGGGTGAGTTAGAGTACGTTGATGAGATCACTTTAGGGAGGTCTATCGTAACGCGTGTTCCTTATGAAAACTCATTAACCAAGTAGTATGAAATTATCTGTAGTTGTAGTAAATCATAACAGATGTGATCTGTTAAAACTTACGCTTAATTCTTTAATTAAATCCGCCAATGGCGTTGATAATGAAGTAATTATTGTAGATAATGCATCTTCAGATAATACTGTTGATATACTTAATGCCGATTACCCGCAGTTTAGGGTTATAGCTAACAAAGTTAATGAGGGGATAGCCAAAGCAGCTAACCAGGGTATACAAGCCTCAAGGGGTGAGTATATTTTATTGGTCAACCCTGATGTTATTTTAGGAAAAGAGACCTTAGAAAAGGTCACTGCCTATATGAATGAGCATGAGGATGTTAGCGGTTTGGGTGTGCGTATGCTAGGGCCTCAGGGTGCATTTCTTCAAGAGTCAAACCGCGGCCTTACCAAACCATGGATAAGCTTCTTTAAACTTACCGGACTTGCAAAACATTTCCCCAAATCGCGCCTAACCAACCGCAACAACAAAGAATGGGTTCAGGAGTTCCAAACCTCTGAGATTGATATTCTGAATGGTGCATTTATGTTAGTTCGCAGAAATGTATTTAATGAGATAGGCGGTTTTGACGAACGTTTTCAATTATATGGTTATGATATTGATCTATCCTACCGGATGCGTTTGGCCGGCTTTAAAAACTACTATTATCCAAAAACGTATATCATCAACTTTAAAAGCCAGTACCTTCCTAAATTTAGCTGGGCCTTTATAAAGCATTTTTATGGTGCTATGTTTATCTTCGCCTCCAAGTACCTGTTTAAATTGCCTGAAATAAAAGTACCGGGCATACAGATGTACCCGGCACAATATGAAGTTGAACGATAAAACAGTTATTATAACCGGTGCATCTTCGGGCATTGGCAAAGCATTAGCTACTGAATTTGCCAAACGTGGCGCTAACCTGGTTTTAGGCGCGCGTCAATATGTAACACTGTGCGAAATAGCACAATCGCTTGAACAACAGTATAACGTAAAGGCTGTAGCAGTGCAGTGTGATGTAGTTTCTGAAACCGACTGCGAACACTTAATTAAACAAGCCGTTTTAACATTTGGGAAAATTGACGTGTTGATAAACAATGCAGGTATATCCATGCGCGCGCTGTTTAAAGACACTGATATGCAGGTGCTCAAATCACTAATGGATGTTAATTTTTGGGGGATGGTTTACTGTACTAAGTATGCCATGCCTGAGCTCCTGAAGACAAGGGGTACCGTAGTGGGCGTATCTTCTATCGCGGGATACAAAGGTTTGCCTGGTCGCATTGGCTATTCGGCATCAAAGTTTGCAATGAATGGCTTTTTAGATGCATTAAGAGTAGAAAATTTGAAAACAGGTGTGCATGTGCTTACGGCTTGTCCGGGTTTTACTGCTTCAAACATACGTAACACAGCACTTAACAAAGATGGTGTTCAGCAAGGTGAAAGCACTCTTCATGAAGAAAAGATGATGACTACTGAACAAGTTGCGACTATTATTGCCGATGGCGTTGAGAACAGGTCGCGTACATTAATTATGACCGGCCAGGGCAAGTTAACCGTGTTACTCAGTAAGATATTTCCTGCTTTACTTGATAAACTGGTTTACAATGTATTTACCAAAGAAAAAGACGCGCTATTAAAATAACTGTCTCCTAAGACTGTTGATACTTATAATGCAAACGTTTTAAGGTTTCCTCGGAAGCTTCGTCGCTTGATGCTCCATAACCCGCCACCAATATGCCTTTTACGCCCGATGGTGATGCCAGAGCATAAACAGTCGCTTCGTCTCCGGGATCGGTTTGTCCTTCGTAACGGTACACATCCACAATCTCAAACTCATCGGCGGTGTAGGCTTGTTCACCCACCAGCAATTGGTTTTGTTTAAGATTAAAGTCGCAGGTAAAACCTTGTTTGCGTAGTTGCTCTATAGCTTCGGATACTGTGGCGTAGTGAAATTTTTGTTTTTCCATGGCAGGTAATTTAGAATCATAAATCTACAAA